>JAEYFY010000322.1 GCA_023454395.1 Pseudomonadota bacterium | reverse complement strand
TATGGTTAATGGCGTACCGGGTCTTATTGATGTGACTTCTAACTTCGCAATGGAAAAAATTAAATACACAACGGCAATGCCGATACCTGAATAAGGTTCATCTTTACCAACTGGCACTTTTATTTTTGTATAACCTTAGGATTTAAGGCGTGGCTCTATTTTCACAGCTCAGTTGGTATTTTCTCAATGAATGGCGTCGTTATGTAGGTGCCATTTTCTTATTGATGGTTATCGCAGTATTACAGGTGATCCCTCCAAAGATTGTTGGGATCATTGTGGATGGTGTCGATAACCATAGTCTGACGTTTAGCCAAGTGATGAATTGGATTGGCGTGATGGTATTAATAGCCCTTGCGGTTTATCTTTTGCGTTATTTTTGGCGTCTTTGGTTATTTGGTGCATCTTATCAATTAGCAGTAAAACTGCGGATGCAAATTTACCAACAACTTAATCAACAATCTTCCTCTTTTTATCATCGTTATCGCACAGGCGATTTAATTGCACGTACCACCAACGATGTTGATAAAGTAGTTTTTGCCGCAGGCGAAGGTGTACTGACCTTAGTGGATTCTATGGTTATGGGGCTTGCTGTGCTTGTCATGATGAGCATTCAGTTAAGTTGGGAACTGACACTGATTTCATTACTACCTATGCCAATCATGGCAATTTTGATTAAGCGATATGGCGATAAATTACATAGTCGCTTTAAAACGGCACAGGCACTTTTCTCTTCACTTAATAATCAAGCACAAGAAAGCTTGAGTAGTATTCGTATGATCAAATCATTCGGGCTAGAGCAACAGCATGCCTCCCGTTTTGATGATGTAGCAAAAGAAACTGGACGACAAAATATGCGTGTTGCAAGAATTGATGCGCTATTTGATCCTACTATTTTTATGGCTATTGGTTTTGCTAATTTACTCGCTGTTGCTGGTGGCAGCTATTTTGTTATTAATGGCAGAATGACATTGGGTGAATTAACCAGTTTTGTGATGTATTTGGGGCAAATGATCTGGCCAATGCTGGCTTTAGCATGGATGTTCAATATTGTTGAGCGTGGCAGTGCTGCTTATAGTCGCATTAATAGTTTATTGGATGAAAAACTCGATATGGTTGATGGTGAGTTATCACCAAAGCAAGGTCGAGGAGTATTATCCGTTGATATCAAACGTTTCCAATATCCAGAACAAACGACACAAACACTGAAAAACGTTCATTTCACATTATCACCCGGTGAAATGCTAGGTATTTGTGGTGTGACTGGCAGTGGTAAAAGTACATTACTTAGTGCTATTCAACGACTTTACGATATCACCGAAGGTGAAATTTGTTTTCAATCAGTTCCTATTTATCAATTGAAACTTGATGAATGGCGAGCGCGATTGGCTGTTGTTAACCAAACTCCCTTCCTATTTTCCGATACCATCGCGGGAAATATTGCTTTAGGTCGTCCTGATGCGACAAAAGAAGAAATAGAGTCTGTTGCGAAACTGGCAAATATTCACGAGGATATTTTGCGCTTACCGCAAGGGTATCAAACACAGGTAGGTGAAAAAGGTGTGATGTTATCTGGTGGACAAAAACAGCGTATTTCTATTGCCCGAGCGCTATTACTGGATGCCGAAATTCTATTATTAGATGACGCATTATCTGCAGTTGATGGACAAACAGAATATCAAATCCTGCAAAACTTGTCACAATGGCGAAAAGATAGAACCTTAATTATCAGCGCTCATCGCTTATCTGCATTGGTTGGTGCTACGAATATCTTAGTTTTGAAACAAGGTGAGATTATAGAGCAAGGTACACATCAGCAGTTAATTTCAATACCAGGTTGGTATCAAGATATGTACCATTATCAGCAATTAGAGGCCGCGCTGGATGACGATGAATAAAAATAAATCCGTTAAAGCGCTATTACCTGCATTAAAGCGCCTTTTGACTTATGGTAAAACCTATCGCAAACCCATGACATGGGGTGTCATTATGTTGTGGGTTGCTGCCGTTGCAGAAGTGGGGGGGCCATTAATTGTTGGCTATTTTATTGATGCAAAAGTTGCCACGAATAATGTGGAATTAATGTCATCCTTAGGTCTCGCGTTGGCTTTTATTCTTTTGCAGGTGATCGCCGCGACACTTCACTATTATCAGGCAATTGTGTTTAATCATGCTGCTGTTGGGGTTGTACAACAATTACGTACTGATGTAATGAGTGCGGCTCTAAAACAGCCATTAAGTGCTTTTGATAATCAGCCCGTGGGGCAGTTAATTTCTCGTGTAACAAATGATACCGAGACGATTAAAGATTTGTTCGTGAACGTGTTACCGACACTATTTCGAGCAATTGCTTTAGTGGTTGTCATGCTGATAGCGATGTTCTTATTAGAATGGCAAATGGCGCTTGTTGCAATGATGATATTTCCTGCGGTGATAGGTGTGATGATGCTTTATCAGCGACTGAGCACACCGATTGTACGTAATGTACGTCATTTTCTTGCCAATATTAATGATGGTTTCCACGAAGTTATCAATGGCATGTCAGTTATTCAGCAATTTAGGCAACAAGCTCGATTTGGCGAAAGAATATCAGATGACAGTTGGCAACATTACCAAGCACGTATGAAAGCGTTAAAACTGGATGGTCTGTTATTACGTCCTTTATTAAGTATGCTCTCTGCGTTGGTTCTGTGTGGCTTATTAATGCTATTTGGGTATCAAGGCAGTGCAGTTATTGGTGTTGGGGTTATTTATGCGTTTATTAGTTATCTAGGTCGATTAAATGAACCCTTGATCACATTGACATCACAGCAATCAATTTTGCAACAGGCGGTTGTCTCTGGTGAGCGTGTTTTTGAACTGATGGATGCACCTTTACAACACTACGGTTCATCATCACATTCCATCACTCAAGGTAATATCGATGTTAACTCTCTTTGGTTTGCGTATCGTGATGAGCAATGGGTATTAAAAGATATCAATTTAACTATTCCTGCTCGTCATTTTGTCGCATTCGTTGGGCACACAGGAAGTGGCAAGAGTACTTTAGCCAGCTTATTAATGGGGAATTATCCTTGGCAAAAAGGAAGTATCTCTTTAGATAAGCAACCATTAGGATCGTATTCTCATACAGCACTACGCAGTGGTATTGCGATGGTGCAGCAAGATCCCGTTTTATTATCGGGTTCACTGTATGACAATATTACGTTAGGGCGTAAATGTGATGAATCACATTTATGGCAGGTATTAGAAACTGTTCAACTTGATCAATGGGTTAAAGCCTTACCTGAAGGGCTACAAACAGAACTCGGTGAGCAAGGTAGTCGCTTATCCGCAGGACAAAAACAGCTACTTGCATTGGCGCGTGTATTATTAATACCTCCTCGTATTCTTATTTTGGACGAGGCAACAGCAAATATTGACTCAGGAACAGAACAAGCCATACAGAAGGCGCTAAAAGTAGTTAGGGAAAAAACAACACTGATTGTTATTGCTCATCGACTTTCTACTATTATTGAAGCCAATGAAATTGTGGTGCTTCATCGTGGTGCAATTGTCGAACAGGGTGATCATGCTAAGTTACTTTCACAAAAAGGTCGATATTATAATATGTATCAATTACAGCAAGTCAGAGAATCTTTACAAGAACAAGTTCCTGTTGAAGTAGAATAATCACCTTAAATAAAAAAATATAATTCTAGAGGGCGCATCATCTTTATGTATGCGCCTTTTTTACTTCCCTATTATCTCGCTTTTATCAAAATAGCCATCGTATTTTTGCACCAACTCGGTGAGCCTTTTCATTTTTATTATTTCAATAATTTTATTTTTGTTTAAATATCAATGCATTAAATAATGGCATACCTTTTGCTTTTCTATATGGGCTTGGTTCTTTTAAATATCGACGAGGTTTATATGAAATATATCATCGCCATTATTAAGCCATTTAAATTAGAAGAAGTACGAGAGTCGCTTTCTGAGTTAGGTATAAAGGGAATGACAATCAGTGAAGTAAAGGGATATGGGCGACAAAAAGGTCATGCCGAATTGTATAGAGGCGCAGAATACGAAGTTAATTTTCTCCCCAAAGTAAAAATAGAGCTAGCTATTTGCGATGATCAACTGGAGCCAGTTATGCAAATGATTATGCAAGCGACTGATACAGGGAAGGTAGGAGATGGAAAAATTTTTGTTTTTGAATTATTACAGGCTGTCCGTATTCGTACCGGTGAGTCTGGTGATGAAGCACTTTAAAGGAGATATTCGATGAAACGCTTACTTTCTTTGCTATTAATGTTAGTGCTTACACACTTTTCTTCATCCGTATTTGCGACTGAAACAGTGACGGTTGATAAAGCTGACAACGGTTTTATGTTGATATGTACTGCTTTGGTCTTTTTTATGACGATACCCGGTATCGCTCTGTTTTATGGCGGGTTATTGAGAGGGAAAAACGTACTTTCTTTGATCACCCAAGTGATGATGATTTTCAGTGTGGTTGTTATTCTTTGGGTTACATTTGGCTATAGTTTGGCATTTACCGCAGGTAATAAAATGTGGGGTGGGTGGTCACTTACTTTTTTGAATAACGTATCACTAGATTCACTCTCTGGTTCAATTAATCAATATGTACATATTGCTTTTCAAGGCTCTTTTGCAGTCATAACCGTTGCATTAATTGTTGGTGCATTAGGTGAGCGAGTTCGTTTTTCTGCATTGCTTATTTTCACCGTTATTTGGTTCACATTTTCTTATATCCCGATTGCGCATATGGTATGGGGAGAAGGTGGTTGGTTAATCGATGATGGTGCATTAGATTTTGCTGGGGGAACCGTCGTACATATTAATGCAGCTATTGCAGCTCTTGTTGGTGCTTACTTACTTGGTAAGCGACGTGATAGTCAACATACCGCGCTTAAACCTCATAATTTGCCTATGGTCTTTACAGGTACAGCAGTGCTCTATATTGGTTGGTTTGGCTTTAATGCAGGCTCTGCTGGCAGTGCAAATGCGATTGCAGCTTTAGCATTTCTAAATACAGTAATTGCAACTGCAGGAGCAGTGCTTTCTTGGACTGCATCAGAATGGATCACCAGAGGAAAACCTTCCATGCTAGGCAGTTGTTCCGGTTGTATTGCAGGATTAGTGGCAATTACACCTGCTGCTGGCACAGTCGGAGTGATGGGGGCTTTATTTATCGGTGTAGTAGGAGGGATCATCGGGCTTTGGGGCGTTGTTGTTTTAAAGCGTTGGTTAAAAGCGGATGATGTTTGTGATGTTTTTGGTATTCACGGTACTTGTGGTATCGCAGGTTGCTTATTAACAGGGGTATTTACGGCTTCATTTTTAGGGGGCGTGGGATACAGCGATGGTATGACACTCAGTAAACAAGTTTTAATTCAATTAATAAGTGTTGTGATCACAGTGATTTGGTCCGGTGTTGTTGCTTATATAAGCTTTAAAATTGCAGATAAACTGGTTGGTTTACGTGTTTCAGAAGAGGAAGAGCATGATGGATTAGATTTAACCACGCATGGTGAAAGAGCTTATCAACAATAATTGTCTATTCCCCCTCGTTTGAGGGGGGAATATGCCAAAATATTATTTTGAATGTTTAGTCCGTTTTTGGCGAATAACCCCTTCTTGAACAGAAGACGCGACTAGTTGACCATTTGTATTAAAGAATTTACCTCTAACAAATCCTCTACCGCCTGACGCTGAAGGGCTTTCAATCACATAAAGTAACCAATCATCCACACGGAATGGACGATGAAACCACATAGAATGGTCAATCGTAGCGACCTGCAAACTTGTATCCATAAAGCCTAAGCCATAAGGTTGGAGAGCGGTTGGTAAAAAATCAAAATCAGAAACATAACCAAGCAAGTATTGATGCAAGAAAGGATCTGATGGCATTTCACCACGACTACGATACCAAACATAGCGTTCAGCGGGCGCTTTAGAGTAGCCAAAAGGGCTAAAATATTGCACTGGACGCGCTTCAAAAGGTGTTTCTCGTAGTGCTAAAGATCTAATCGGTTCGGGTAATTTAGGTGCTAATTTCTTTAAAATTTCATGCTGTGAGATAAGTTCATTTGGAAAAGGAACATCAGGCATTATATCTTGATGTTCAAAGCCCTCTTCAAATTCTTGAAAAGAAACGGTCATATAAAAAATAGGTTTACCATGCTGAATAGCACTGACTCTACGAGTACTAAATGAACCGCCATCACGGATAAATTCCACATCATAAACGATAGGTTTACGGCTATCGCCAGGGCGTAAAAAGTAGCTATGAAATGAGTTGATGTAGCGGTTATCAGCAATTGTCTGTTTTGCAGCGTATAGTGCTTGTCCGACAACTTGCCCACCAAAAACTTGAGGTAATCCTATATCTTCGCTTTGACCTCGAAATAGACCTTCTTCTATTTTTTCAAGTGCCATCAAATTGATGAGATCTTTCAATGCTTGACTCATAGTGTACCTGTATCATTAGATCGGGTTATTTTTTATAACGCTGATTATATACAATCCTCAGAAGATAAAAAAATAATCTCCCTTTTTATCTTAGATAGCAATCTAATGATAAATAAACAGCGTTGATGAGATTATGATTTATCCACTTATTGAATACTCTCTGGTGAATTTATGAGGGACAAAAAGAGCGTTAAAGGCAATTGAATAATCAGCGAGAGAAAATTTGGGTAATTAATCATCACTTAGGCTTGCTTTCCTTGCTATTTGGGTCAGTTTAAAACATAATGCGTGACGTCTTAGCAATAAGACAATCTATGGGGTCTTGTTGGTTCTCCCGCAACGCTAACTTGTTAACTCGGTCAGGTCCGGAAGGAAGCAGCCATGGCAGGTGTCGCG
>JAEYFY010000012.1 GCA_023454395.1 Pseudomonadota bacterium | reverse complement strand
TAAATTGATTATTCTTCACTCTGCATTGACTCTCTACTTAATAACCGATATTCCTAAGTGTGTCCAACATCTCATTTTTGCCTAAAGGAATACGACAATGACTGATAATACTGCTACGCCTTCATCTACATCATCGCCATACACTATTGCTAAATTTGGTGGCACTAGTGTTGCTAACTTTTCAGCAATGGAAAAATGCGCAGATATTATCCTGAAACAAAAGTCAGTTCGTGTCGTGGTTCTTTCGGCATCTGCCGGCATTACTAATTTATTAATTGAGCTTGCAGCAGGTACAGAGCCTTCACAACGAGAAGCTTTGCTCTCACAAGTTCGTGATATTGAGTATGCAATTATCAACCAGCTTTCTCAGCCAGAAATTATTTCTCAAGAAATAAATCGCCTGCTTGAGAATATTGAGATGCTCTCTGAAGCGGCTTCACTTGCCACATCTGATGCATTGACAGACGAATTAGTCAGTCACGGTGAATTAATGTCAACCTTGCTATTTGTTGAATTATTACGTGAAAAAGGCATACAGGCAGATTGGTTTGATGTCAGAAAAGTGATGAAAACCAATGATCTATTTTGTCATGCTGAACCCGATATGGCGCAGCTTACCGAGCTTACAAAAAGCCTGATCCAACCTCGTCTAGAAGAAACCGTTATTGTCACTCAAGGTTTTATTGGTCAAGAGCCTAAAGGGAGAACCACAACTCTCGGTCGTGGTGGTAGTGACTATACGGCTGCACTTATTGGTGAAGCACTCGAAATGTCTCGTGTGGATATTTGGACGGATGTACCCGGCATTTACAGTACCGATCCAAGAATAGTGCCAGAGGCACATCGTATTGATCAAATCGCCTTTAATGAAGCGGCTGAAATGGCCACTTTTGGCGCTAAAATATTACACCCAGCCACATTATTACCCGCTGTACGTAGTGGTATTCCTGTGTTTGTTGGCTCCAGCAAAGCCCCCGAAGAAGGGGGCACTTTAGTTTGCGCTCAAACAGAAAATCCGCCGGTATTCCGCGCGATTGCATTACGTAGAAAGCAAACATTGCTCACATTACATAGCCTAAAAATGCTTCATGCGCGTGGCTTCTTAGCTGAAATTTTTACTATCTTATCACGCCACCATATTTCAGTTGATGTGATAACAACCTCTGAAGTCAGTATTGCTTTAACCCTTGATACAACAGGTACAACAAATTCATCAGGCAGTCTCTTAACAAATGCCTTATTAACCGAGCTTTCTGCATTATGTCGTGTTGAAGTAGAAGAAGATCTGGCATTAGTTGCCGTGATTGGTAATTCACTTTCACAAATTAATGGTTTAGGCAGTAAAATTTTTGGCGCATTAGAAAATTACAATATTCGTATGATAAGCCATGGAGCAAGTACGCATAACTTATGTTTATTAGTTAATGGCAAAGATGCAGATAATATTGTGCGTAAATTGCATGATACGTTGTTTTAAATAACCATATTGAGAGAGATAACGTTTATCTCTCTCAAAATTCAACCTTTATTATTGAAATGGTGTAAGCTTTAAAGAACTTCATTTAATAACAATTAGAATTAAAATCTAACTTTATTAATGGAGTAATAAAAATGATAATTCATGGTAATATTTGTAATTTTATTAAAAATAGTGCAAAAGAAATAACATCCGCCAACGCAGATAATACTTTAAAAGAAATAAAATATCAGCTTTCCTTGGTTAAAAACTCAAATGAAATTTATACAACAATAGAGAAAAATACAATTTCTATTGTAAAAAAATTTGAGCTAGAAAAGAACTCTGCTCATAAGGTAAAAAATAATACGTTATTAGATCAACAATGTATTGAATCAATAATGAAAATAAATAATCTTTGCAAAAATAAAGATATTAATGTAATAAGAAAATACAATACTCTATTAAATATGCTTGAAAAAGAACAGATAAAAAAAACAAGTCAAGAAAGTGAAATAAGTAAAAAAGAAATTCTTTTTAAAAACAAAGAATCTCTATTTAATAAAATAAAAGGATCCAATGAGAAATTAAAAGAAATCATTGATGCACATTACCAATGCTTTCAGGTAATAATAAAAGAAATTGAAAACATTGATGATAAAAACATCACTGAAAAAATAAATGAATATAACAAATATAAATCAGAAATTCTTGAAAAAATAAATAACCATAAAATTAATAATGAAAAAGAAATGGATTTAAATGAACTTAGACAGTATATAAAAGAACTTCAACAATATGATAATAATCTAGATAAATTTATTGAAAGCACAAATAATATCACTCACAGATATAAAAGTGAATTAGATATACTTAGCGACAAAGGTTTTAAATTATCTGATGTTGAAATTTTAAAAATGGTAGATCATCATATAGGTAAATTAAAAGAAATGAACTTACAAATTAATTAACCCTTTAATTTTAAATAAAACAAAATTAAAATTTTCTAATAGGCTTCTTTTTTAGAAGCCTATTTCTTAATAAATTAATACACCCGATAACCGTTATATTTTTTCGCAAATTGATTAAATTTACCGAAATCAATTAAGGCAATCTCTAAAGTCTTATGCGATAAATGAGACATCTTCGCAATTTTTTCGACAAAAACGCGGTTATCTTCTAGCTGTTTAGCGGTCAGTGTCGAAGCAATAATCTCACACTCTTTCGGCGTGACAATCCAACCATCATTAGTAGTGAATTTATGAATAGGGATATTCCCTTCTTTTTTACTCTCTTGAGCAAGCAACGCTTCTTCTTCTTTCATTGCCTGCTTAAATAATGCTATTTCTTCTTCAACAGGCTCTGGGGAAGTCGGAGTTTTATGATAAATATAGTCCCCGACTTCTTCGATTCGTGCAGGCGTCATTTCTGCTTTTAGCCAAATTTTATCAAATGCTTTTTCATCTAAAACAGCATCAGTGTCTAAGTTTCCTGTTAGTTGCATCAGATTTAAAAAAGCATTAATTAAAACTTCACTTAATGGATAATTTCCTTTTGCTAAAGAAGGAAACGGCACCTCAGCGCCAGCAGGTGGTGTTTTCTGAAGGTACAAAGTATAGCTCATTGTAATGTCCTTTTTTCTGATACAGGTTTATAGCTTAAACATCTTTAATGGGAACGGCTAGAGGAAATAACAAGGAGATATCGCTATCCCCTCACTATTTATTACATTATTGAGATCTGAAAACAAAAATAAACTAAGACTCATACCCTAAATTAGGCGCTAACCAACGTTCAACTTCACTCACGCTCATTTCTCGACGTTTTGCATAATCTTCAACCTGATCTTTTTGAATTTGAGCAACAGCGAAATATTTACTGTCAGGATGACTAAAATACCAACCCGATACTGAAGCCCCTGGCCACATGGCATACGCATCGGTCAGTTTCATCCCAATGCGATTTTCAACATCAAGTAATTGCCAAATTTTGGCTTTTTCTGTGTGCTCAGGGCAGGCAGGATACCCCGGCGCAGGTCGCGTTCCTTGATATTTTTCTCGAATAAGCTCGTCATTGGAGAGGTTTTCATCAGGGCTATAACCCCAAATTTGAGTTCTAACCCGTTGATGAAGATATTCAGCAAAAGCCTCTGCTAATCTATCTGACAGCGCTTTTACCATGATTTTATTGTAGTCATCATGGGCATTATCATAAGCATTCGCGAGAGCATCCTCTTCTAATCCTCCCGTAACGGCAAAAGCACCAAAATAGTCAGCAACACCACTTTCAACAGGAGCAATAAAATCAGCTAAGCAGTAATTAGGAAAATCATTTTTCTCTGTTTGCTGACGCAAATGGCAACTGTGTAATAATTCATGTTGTCGGCTTTCATCTTGATAAATCACAATATCATCACCCAGGCGATTAGCGGGGAATATCCCGACAATTCCTTTAGGCGTTAATAATTTTTCACGGCTTAATTTGTCCAACATCGCATTTGCATCGGCAAATACACGTCTTGCCTCTTCACCGACTACATCATCTTCTAAAATACGTGGATATTTCCCCGCTAAAGACCACGTCATAAAGAAAGGCGTCCAATCGATATATTCACGTAAGGTTTCAATACTTGCAGTGATCTCCTGCACACCTAATTGGTTGGGTTTTGGTGGTGTGTAATTTTGCCAATCAATTTGTAGCGCATTTTTTCGCGCAACCTCTAAAGAAACAGGCGGTGTACGCGGTTTTTTTCTGGCGTATTGCTGACGTACTACTTCATATTCACGACGTGTTTTAGCAATAAAATCAGCTTGTTGTGTTTCAGATAATAGTGCAGCAACAACACCTACGGTTCTTGATGCATTTTGAACATAAACGGTAGGATGACTATAATTGGGTTCTATTTTTACTGCAGTATGCGCTTTGGACGTTGTTGCTCCACCAATCATTAATGGTAAAGAAAAACCGCGCCTTTCCATCTCTTTGGCAACATTCACCATCTCATCAAGTGAAGGCGTGATCAACCCTGAAAGACCAATAATATCGACTTTTTCATCAATCGCTGTTTGTAGGATCTTATCGCAAGGAACCATCACCCCCAGATCGATGATCTCATAGTTGTTACATTGCAAAACAACGCCGACAATATTTTTGCCAATATCGTGAACATCTCCTTTTACCGTAGCCAGTAAAATTTTACCTGCTGAGCTACCCGCTTGTTTAGATGCCTGAATATAAGGCTCCAGATAAGCAACGGCTTGTTTCATCACTCTTGCTGATTTCACCACTTGAGGCAAAAACATTTTTCCTTCACCAAACAAATCACCAACAGTATTCATGCCATTCATCAATGGCCCTTCAATCACTTCAATAGGGCTTGATGCTTGTTGACGACAAGCTTCGGTATCTTCAACAATAAACTCCGTGATCCCCTTCACTAAAGCGTACTCTAGACGTTTCTCAACATTCCATTGTCGCCATTCTGCCAACTGATGATTTTGCTCATCACCTTTAGTGCCACGATAGCGCTCTGCCAATGCTAATAAATTATCTGTACTCTCTTCATGGCGGTTTAATATCACATCTTCGACTGCATTACGCAGTTCATTAGGTAGAGAGTCGTAAATGGCAAGTTGCCCCGCATTAACAATCCCCATATCCATACCATTTTTTACTGCGTAATAAAGAAAAACAGAGTGAATGGCTTCACGAACAGGATCGTTACCTCTAAATGAGAATGAAACGTTAGATACCCCACCAGAAATTAAGGCATAAGGTAGTTGAGATTTTATATCCGCACAGACTTCAATAAAATCAACTGCATAATTATTATGCTCTGCAATACCTGTGGCGACAGCGAATATATTAGGATCAAAAATAATATCTTCTGGAGGAAAACCCGCTTGCTCGGTTAATAACTGATACGCTCGGCGACAAATTTCAATTTTGCGCTCTCGGGTATCTGCTTGCCCGACTTCATCAAATGCCATAACAACAACAGCAGCACCGTATTTACGCACCAATTTAGCGTGTTCAAGAAAAGGGATTTCTCCTTCTTTCATTGAAATGGAGTTAACAATGCCTTTGCCTTGAATGCATTTTAGTCCCTCTTCAATCACTTCCCATTTAGAGGAATCAATCATCACCGGAACTTTAGCAATATCAGGCTCTCCAGCAATAAGGTTAAGAAAGCGTGTCATGGCTTCGACAGCATCTAACATGCCTTCATCCATATTGATATCAATGATTTGAGCGCCATTTTCAACTTGCTGACGGGCAACATCTAACGCTTCTTGATAATTACCTTCTTTTATCAAACGCTTAAATTTAGCAGAGCCTGTGACATTAGTTCGTTCACCCACATTCACAAACAGTGAATTCTCATCAATAACTAATGGTTCAAGACCGGAAAGACGACATGCTTTCTTCAAGGAAGGTAATACTCTTGGCGCAATACCTTCTACCGCTTGTGAAATAGCGAGAATATGCGCAGGTGTTGTTCCGCAACACCCACCGACAATATTAAGAAAACCGGCTTGCGCCCACTCTTTAATTTGCTCAGCCATTTCTTGGGCATCTAAATCATAGCCTCCAAAGGCGTTAGGCAAACCCGCATTAGGATGAGCACTGACATAAGTTTCAGAAATTTGTGAAAGTGTTTGAATATATTGGCGTAATTCTTTAGGGCCTAATGCGCAGTTTAAACCAAATGAGAGCGCATCAGCATGACGTAAAGAGTGGTAAAAAGCTTCTGTTGTTTGACCCGTTAGGGTTCTTCCTGAAGCATCTGTAATGGTGCCTGAGATCATCACAGGTAATTCAATATTGAGCGATTCAAACTCACATTTAATAGCAAAAATAGCCGCTTTCGCGTTTAGTGTGTCGAAAATAGTTTCGACCATAATTAAATCAACACCACCTTTAATTAATCCACGCGTTGCTTCTCGATAGGCTTCCACCAGCTTATCAAATGAAACATTACGAAAGGCAGGATCATTAACATCAGGAGAGATAGATGCCGTTCTGTTGGTTGGCCCTAAAACACCTGCAACATAACGAGGTTTATCTGGTGTTAAGGCACTCCATTTATCGGCACAGGCTTTGGCTAATTTTGCGGCCTCTTCGTTTAGCTCAAAACAGAGTGACTCCATGTGATAATCAGCCATCGCGATAGATGTCGAGTTAAAGGTGTTGGTTTCAACAATATCAGCGCCAGCTTGAAAATAAGCATCATGTATATCTGCAATGATCTGGGGTTGTGTTAAGACTAAAAGGTCATTATTTCCTTTAACATCACAATCCCAATTAGCAAAACGCTCACCACGATAATCAATTTCTGTAAGTTGATATTGCTGGATCATCGTCCCCATTGCGCCATCAAGTACTAAGATACGTTTTCCTAATGCTTCTACCAGTTGTTGTTTTATGTTTGCCACGTTGTTTCCTCTCAATTGAGAATGCTTTTGTGCTGTTTTTTTCTTTATTGTTATTTCGTTGCTTTTTTATCCTATCATACCTTTTTACAAAGATTTCTAAGACGAAGATGAGAGATTTTCACTCAGTGATAAACACTCTTGATAAATATTTCTTATCACATATTTTGTTTTGAAAAATGTAGTGATCGGAGGAGTTTTATTATACGAGATAGTTCATAATAGATATTATTATGGATAGCATTTCTGGAGTGTATGCATGACAGTTTCCCCTACAAATAAAAAAGTACGTAAGACAAAAACAACTGCCACTCAAAGCACTGCACAAGGAGGTCCAGTTCAGTCATTAAGTCGTGGGCTGACATTATTGGAATATATTTCCGAATCTCCGGGGGGGATCGCTCTAACTGATCTCGCCTTCCAAGCTGGGTTACCCAATTCCACAACACACCGCCTACTCACGACACTTCAACAGCATGGTTTTGTTCGCCAAGTCGGAGATTTAGGATTATGGGTGGTAGGAACACATGCCTTTATTGTTGGCAGTAGCTTTCTACAAACCCGCAATCTTTTGGTAATGGTGCATCCTATTTTACGTCAGTTGATGGAAGACTCGGGTGAAACCGTTAATCTGGCAATTCTTGACCAAATTGAATTTGATGCGGTAATTGTCGATCAAGTGCAATGTAATGCGTTAATGAGAATGTCCGCACCTATTGGTGGCAAATTACCGATGCATGCATCGGGCGCAGGTAAAGCGTTTCTTTCTACTTTACCAGAAAATAAATTACTGCCTTTGCTCCAGAAAAAAGGCTTAATGGCTTATACACCTCACACCCGAACACTTCCCTCTTCCCTAAAAGAAAGCTTAGAGCAAGCTCGCAAACAAGGTTTTTCTTTCGATGATGAAGAGCATGCTTTGGGCTTACGCTGTATAGGTGCTTGTATTTATGATGAACACCACCAGCCTTTTGCGGCGATTTCGCTTTCTGGCCCAGTTTCTAGAATGACGGATTCTCGCATCACTGAATTAGGTGCCATGGTGATAAAAGCAGCAAAACAAATTAGCCGTGAATACGGTGGCGTAAAAAGTTAATCCCCTCTTTTTCACCTTCCTCATTGCAAATAATGAGGAAGGTATCTCCAAAATTAAACCGATTCAGCTTTTTAAAATGACAGCTTTTATGCTTTATTTTCGTTAAATATTAAAAAACTGTTATTTCTCACCCAAAAAAATTGATGCTGATCACAGATGTTGTTTATGGTGCATTAAGAGTATTGCAACTCTGCTTGTTACCCGTAACAATGTTACCGGTAACAAATACTATAGCGAGTTTAAGTATTCTCTTTTTTTAAAGCTAATAGTAACGCTCATCACCCTTGTGTGACTAAAGGAAGCATCATTATGACCCCTAAAAATCATGACCCAATTCAGAACGACGTTGTTCCCCTTAACGAAACAGTAAAACAGGTGACTGAACGCATTATTGCTCGTTCACAAACAACACGTCGTGCTTATCTGAAAAAAATTGAAGCCGCAAAAAGTCAAACAGTACATCGTGCTCAATTGGCTTGCGGTAATTTGGCTCATGGTTTCGCAGCTTGTCAGGCTGACGATAAAAATCTCCTGAAAAATATGGTTCATAATGATATTGCCATTATCACTGCTTACAATGATATGTTGTCGGCTCATCAACCGTATGAAGATTATCCTCAAAAAATTAAAAAAGCGTTACATGCTGTTGGTGCCGTAGGACAAGTAGCAGGCGGTGTTCCTGCAATGTGCGATGGTGTCACTCAGGGGCAAGATGGTATGGAGCTATCGCTCCTTAGCCGTGATGTTATTGCAATGTCAGCGGCAGTTGGCTTATCCCATAATATGTTTGATGGCGCGCTCTATTTAGGGATCTGCGATAAAATCGTTCCCGGATTAGCGATGGCAGCACTCTCTTTTGGTCATCTTCCTGCTATTTTTGTTCCTGCGGGTCCTATGACTAGCGGTTTACCCAATAAAGAAAAAGTCCGTATTCGCCAGCTTTATGCTGAAGGTAAAGTGGATCGTAATGCCTTGTTAGAAGCAGAAGCCGCTTCTTATCATAGTATTGGAACTTGTACCTTTTATGGCACAGCGAATTCCAACCAAATGGTAATGGAAATAATGGGGTTACATTTACCCGGTGCTTCTTTTGTGCATCCTAATACGCCATTGCGTGATGCATTGACTGACGCAGCCGCGAGCCAAATTGTGCGTCTCACTGAAAACTCGGGTAACTATCTTCCTATCGGGCAATTAGTTGATGAGAAAGTGATTGTAAATGGCATTATTGCTCTGTTAACAACAGGCGGTTCCACTAATCTCACTATGCACTTAGTCGCAATGGCTCGTGCAGCAGGTATTATTATTAATTGGGATGATTTCTCTGAACTTTCGCAAGTTGTTCCACTTATTGCTCGCATTTATCCTAATGGCCCTGCTGATATTAACCAATTCCAAGCGGCTGGAGGAATTGCTCTCATTATTCGTGAATTACTGAAAAAAGGCTTAATTCATCGTGATGTAAATACGGTGGCTGGATTTGGTATTGAACGCTATACCTTAGAGCCTTGGTTAAATGACGGCAAACTTGATTGGCGTGAAGGTGCGATAAGCTCTTTAGATAAAGATGTGATTGCTGATATAAATACGCCATTCTCATCACATGGTGGTACACAAGTGATGCAAGGTAATTTAGGTAGAGCGGTAATGAAAACCTCTGCGGTACCCGATGAGAATAAAATTATCGAAGCGCCAGCTGTTGTTTTTAATAGCCAACATGATATTGCCGCTAAATTTGAAGCTGGTGAGTTAAATAAAGATTGTGTGGTCGTTGTGCGTTATCAAGGACCACAAGCCAATGGGATGCCTGAATTACACAAATTAATGCCGCCGTTAGGGGTGTTAATGGATAAAGGCTACAAAGTCGCATTAGTTACAGATGGCAGACTTTCAGGAGCTTCAGGTAAAGTTCCCGCCGCAATTCATGTTACACCAGAGGCTGCAAATGGCGGCTTATTATCCAAAGTGCGTGATGGTGATATCATTCGTGTTAATGGTAAAACAGGTGAGTTAACGTTGCTTGTTGATGAGCAAATATTAAATGCTCGCCAAGATAAAATCCCTGATTTAAGTGCCAACAATACAGGCTGTGGTCGTGAGTTATTCGTTAATTTACGCCGTCATTTATCAGGTGCTGAACAAGGTGCTTGTTGCATCGATTTTTAATGTAGACAAGTTTTAAGGCTTAACGAGGAGCAGATTAAATATATTTGCTCACCACTTTCTGATTAGGAAATACAATCATGGATCATTGGAATACAAGTGCAGAGTCTGTACTAAAATCAGGGCCTGTTGTTCCTGTTATTGTTATCAACCATATTGATGATGCAGTCCC
>JAEYFY010000437.1 GCA_023454395.1 Pseudomonadota bacterium | reverse complement strand
ATCGCTGAAAATGATTGTGTATAACGTTTACCATAATTAGGTGAAATCATTATTTGCATAAAAAGTGGCGTTGCACCGGCATCTTTTACTTGTGTAATGATGTTTTGTAATGCCTCTTTTGTTTGTGTAACAGGGTATCCCTGTAAGCCATCATTTGCACCTAATTCAATTAAAACCCAACGAGGTTGATGCTGTTTTAATAAATCAGGCAGCCTATTTTGCCCTTGAAAGGCAGTTTCACCACTAATGCTTGCATTAATAACATTAATTTCAGGGTAGGTTGTTTTCCATTTATCAGCAAGGCGTTGTGGCCATGCACTTTCAATTGGAAGACGATATCCTGCACTTAAGCTGTCACCAAAGATTAAAAAGGTATCAGCAGCAATTGCCTTAAAGCTAAACATCATCATAACGATAAGGAAAAATGTATGTGGACGGAAAAGGTTCTTGAAGTTCATCAGTTAACCAAACAAGTAGGACAAGGTGATAGTCAGATCTCTATATTGCAGGGTGTTGAGTTAGTTGTCGAGCCTGCACAAACAATTGCGTTAATTGGTGAGTCAGGATCAGGTAAATCGACGCTGTTAGGTATCATTGCTGGGTTAGATGATGGCAGCTCTGGCAGCGTGCATTTAATGGGAGAAGATCTCACAAAAATGAATGAAGAAGAACGTGCCAAATTGCGCGCCCAACATGTTGGGTTTGTTTTTCAATCATTTATGTTGATCCCAACATTGAATGCACTCGAAAATGTGCAGTTGCCCGCATTATTAAAAGGCGAGTCAGAAAAGCACAGTCATGAGCGTGCAGTTGATTTACTTAAGCTGTTAGGATTAGGCGAACGTTTATACCATATGCCAGCACAACTTTCTGGTGGTGAGCAACAACGCGTTGCATTAGCAAGAGCATTTTGTACTCAGCCAGCGATTCTTTTTGCTGATGAGCCAACAGGGAATCTTGATCGTAAAACAGGTGATAAAATTGCTGACTTGTTGTTCTCTCTTAATCGAGATTATGCAACAACGTTGATTTTAGTGACTCACGATAATGAGCTGGCTGCTCGTTGCCAAAGGCGATTACGATTAGTAGACGGACAACTTAAGGAGGAGTCATGATTTGGCGTTGGTTTTGGCGTGAATGGCGCTCTCCGGCACTATTAATTGTTTGGCTTTCTTTAGCGCTTGCGGTTGCTTGTGTGCTTGCTTTAGGGCGTATAGGTGATCGCATTGATAAAAGTATTTACGCTCAAAGTCGTGATTTAATTGCTGGCGATTTAGTGTTACGTGCATCTTATCCCGTTGATGAAATTTGGCTTACAGAGGCGAAGAAAGCAGGGCTAACTCTCAGCCGCCAAATGCAATTTACCACGATGTCTTATGCTCCTGAAGGCGACACACCACAGCTTGCATTGGTGAAAGCGGTGGATAAATTATATCCACTGTATGGTGAGTTAGAAACAGAGCCAGCAGGGCTAAAACCTGAAAAAGGAACTGCGCTTGTTGGTGCCAGATTACTTGAATTACTTGATATAAAAGTTGGCGATAAAATTGATGTAGGCGATGCCTCATTTACGATTAGTGGTGTATTAATTCAAGAGCCAGACAGCGGGTTTAATCCTTTTCAAATCGCCCCCCGTGTTTTAATTAACCTTGATGATGTTGAAGCAACTGGAGCAGTGCAACCCGGGAGCCGTCTGACTTATCGCTATATGTTTGCAGGTGATGGATCTGTAATTGATAGCTATCAGCAACGCTTCGACCCACTATTAAAACCCGATCAGCGTTGGAATAGTTTAAAACAAGATAGTGGAGCACTTTCACAATCAATGGAGCGTGCGAAAAACTTTCTTTTACTTTCAGCGCTATTAACGCTATTGCTTGCGATATCGGCAGTTGCCGTTTCAATGGCTCATTATTGCCGTAGCCGTCATACTTTAATTGCGGTATTAAAAACGTTAGGTGCAGATAAACGTGCATTGAGAAAGTGGATCGTTGGGCAATGGGGCGTGATCCTTATTGGCGCTATTGTTGTTGGCTCCTTAGTAGGGCTTGTTTTTGAAGCAATATTGCTACAAATTTTAGCGCCAGTCTTACCTAAAAGTTTACCAGAAGCGAGCTTTTTGCCATGGGTATGGTCTGTAGGCTCTTTACTGTTAATTGCTTTATTAACAGGATTAAGACCTTATTATCAATTAATGGCAACACAACCTTCCCGAGTATTAAGAAGTGATACTACGGCACCTATATGGCCTCTTCGTTATTATTTACCGATAGTAGGCTTAATTATTGTCGGTGCTTTAACGCTTTTTGCGGGAACTGGCGTTTTACTCTGGTCAATTCTATTTGGTGTTGTTGTTATTGCTTTTTTACTTGGGATCATTGGCTGGTTAGGATTATGGGTATTAAAGCAGTTTAAATTCCGCCAACTTAGTGCGCGCTTAGCAGTAACTCGTTTATTACGACAACCGTTTCAAACAATGACTCAGCTTGCTGCTTTCGCACTTTCATTTATGTTGTTAACGCTTTTAGTCCTTATTCAAGGTGATTTACTCGAAAAATGGCAAAAACAATTACCAGAAGATAGCCCTAACTATTTTCTAATCAATATGTCTGCACCTCAAGTTCAAGAAATTAATACATTATTGGCACAATATAAGGTTGAACCTACGGATGCATTCCCTGTGGTATTAGCGCGTTTAACACAGATTAATGAACATAATGCTAAAGAGTGGGCAGATAAACGTGATGCAGGTAATAACACTGTTCGTCGAGAGCTTAACTTAACATGGCACAGTGAATTGCCTAAAGATAACGTGATTGTTGAAGGAACATGGCCTCCAGTCGGTAATGGTGTTTCTCTTGACCAAGGTGTTGCCGAACAACTCGAGATTAAATTAGGTGATGAACTAACATTTGTCGGTGATACTCGTGAATTTAAGTCCATTGTTACGAGTATTCGTCATGTTGATTGGGAGAATATGCGCCCTAATTTCTTCTTTATTTTCTCTGAAGAAGGGTTAAGCAATCAGCCAGAAAAATGGATGAGTAGTTTTTATTACAATGGCGAGGGCGGGTTAATTACAGCGCTTAATCGGCAATTTCCAACCGTAAGTGTGTTAGATACTGGTGCATTAATTCAGCAAGTTCAACAAATCTTACAGCAAGTCAGTCGAGCGCTAGAGATTATGGTTGGATTAGTCATGATTTGTGGTGCGTTATTGTTAGTTGCTCAAATTCAGGTAGGAATGACACAACGACGCATTGAGCTGGTGGTGTATCGAACATTAGGCGCAGGTAAATCATTATTAAGACGGACTCTTTGGGCTGAATTTGCATTATTAGGTTTAATGGCGGGATTAGCTGCAGCGATTGGTGCTGAGGTCGCATTAAGTTTATTACAAATATCGGTGTTTAAGTTCCCTTGGCAACCACAATGGGAAATGTGGATCACTGTACCTATTGTTGCGGCATTATTGCTTTCATTATGTGGCAGTATATTAGGCGTCCGGCTGTTGCAAGATAAAGGGCAATATCGACGAATTCAAGGCGAATAGTTGAAATAAACCAAGCGGATAAACAGAGCTAAATAAAATGCTGATATTATTAAATATCAGCATTTTTTATGGGGAAAGGGGAAAGATAAGACAATTATTCTTTTATCACATAAGCATAAATTCGCTTACTGCCATCATTTTCATCATAAATATAAACCCCTTGAAGTTCAGTTGAAAAGCCGGGAAGCTGATTAATAGTGACTTCAAGCGCCTGAAAATAACGTAAAACAGCACCATCCCAAATTTCACCAGGTACAGCACATAAAACACCCGGTGGATAAGGTAAAGCACCTTCAGCGGCAATTCGACCCGCTAATTCATTTAAAGGCAACAATTCAACATTACCACGAACAAACTCAATATTAGCTTGTTGTGGGCTTAGCGCTCGCTTAGGAAAGTGACTTTTTCTAAACATCTGTTTTTGCAGTAACTTGATATTGTATCTGACACAAATATCATGCATTTCCTGACAGAGTTGGCGCAAGGTATAACCCTGATAACGTGATGGATAGCAACGACAAACAGAAGGCAATATTTGTTCTAATGGCACATCTTCAACTAAGTGCTTTTCAAATTGAACAATCAAAGAGATTAAGCGATCAAACTTCGTTTGATGCTCTGCTGGAGTCAGCAAAAACAAGATTGAATTGAGATCACTTTTTTCAGGAATAACACCGTGCTCACGTAGGTAATTTGCCAAAATAGACGCCGGCACACCAAAAGATGCATATTCCCCTGTATGAGGATCGATCCCCGGCGTTGTAAGCATTAACTTGCAAGGATCAACAAAGTATTGATTGCTGGCATAACCTTCAAATGAGTGCCAATTATCATTAGGAATAAAATTGAAAAAACGCTGATCGTGAGCAATTTTATCGGTGTCGTGATCTTGCCAAGCAAGCCCATCAACGACTTCAGGAATAAATGGCTTAATAAATTGGCACTGCTTTAGTAGTGATTTACGGGCTTCAATGCCTTGTTTTACGCAATTCATCCACATTGCTTCACCACTTTTACCAGAATGCATTTTTGCATTGACATCAAGAGCCGCAAAAAGAGGATAAAATGGGCTGGTGGATGCATGCATCATAAAAGCATTATTCATACGTTTATGATTAACATAACGTGATTGCCCTTTAAGGTGAGCATCTTTTTTATGTATCTGTGAGGTTTGTGAAAATCCTGCTAATTGCTTATGAACTGATTGAGTAACGAGAATACCGGGATCGTCTTCATTAAGGGTTAGTAACAAAGGCGAACACTGTTTCATCATTGGAATAAATTGTTCATAACCCACCCATGCAGAATCAAATAAAATGTAATCACAAAGATGACCAATTTTATCGACCACTTGCCTTGCGTTATAAATCGTACCGTCATAAGTGCCTAGTTGAATAACCGCTAAACGGAATGGACGTTTATCAAATTGGCGTTCTGGTGCAACTTCTGCAATTTGTTGGCGTAGATAGTGTTCTTCAAAGCAATGAGCATCAATACCACCAATAAAGCCAAAGGGATTACGAGCGGTCTCTAAATAAACAGGTGTTGCTCCTGCTTGAATGAGTGCGCCATGATGATTGGATTTATGGTTATTCCTATCAAATAGCACTAAATCATTTGGTGCCAATAAGGCATTTAAGGCAACTTTATTAGAAGAAGATGTCCCATTTAAAACAAAGTAGGTTTTATCGGCATTAAATACTTGCGCTGCAAAAGTTTGGGCATCATAAGGCGCTCCTTCATGAATAAGCAAATCACCCATTGCCACATCAGCATTACAGAGATCAGAGCGAAATAGATTCTCACCAAAATATTGATAAAACTGTTCGCCAACAGGATGACGGCGGAAAAACTCTCCACCTTGATGACCCGGGCAATCAAAAGCGACGTTCTTTTCGGCAACATAATTTACTAAGCGTGAAAAAAATGGTGTGGTCAGACTCTCTTCATATTGTTGTGCCGCTTTATTAATTAACATACTATTTTTTTGATGCGCGCTTTTATCGGTAATCACAATCCCTGAAACCTGATTAAGCAACTCAGCACTGATTGCATCATTAAGATTAACAGCAATAAATACAGGTAATTGAAACCCTGTTTGATAAATGCGATCTAATTCGCCAGACTCAATATCTGACAATGACAACACGATAGCTGATACTTGCGTTAAATTTGCATCAACAATATCAACAATCGGACGTTCACAATAAAAATAGTGTGAAAGAGTAGGGTGACACGCCAACTTCATTTTTTTCATTATACTCGCGTTTTTATCAGTAAAAGAATTGGCGAACAATATACTTGGTTGTGAATGTGATTGAAATAAATTAAAAGATAAGAATGGTGATTTATGTATTCTAAGTGCATAAATCACCATTTTTGATGGGTGAGTGAATGGAGCAGTTTATGAGAAAATAAACTGATCTACTTTCTATTATTGGTTAATCGGAGAAGATTTTTCGATATAGACCGTTTGAGATGGAAAGGCAAAATCAGCACCATGTTTATGCACAATCTCAATCATCTTCAAATAGACTTCTTGTTGAGCTTCAAGCCACTGCGCCCAGACTGTCGTTTTGGTAAAACAATACACCATGATATTGAGTGAAGAGTCTGCAAATTGATTAAAATAGACTAATAAGGTTTGTTTCGTATCAATTTTGTCATTTTGCATTAGCATGGTGCGAATATCTTCAACGATAACACCAATTTTATCTGAATCTTCATAACGTAAACCTAATTCTGTTTCGATGCGTCGATTGGTCATTCTACCAGGATTCTCTACGCTAATAGAGGAAAAAACAGAGTTTGGAATGTAAAGTGGACGATGATCAAAGGTAATGATTTTCGTAATACGCCAACCGATTTCTACCACGGTGCCTTCAATATTACGATCAGGAGAACGTACCCAATCCCCGATATTAAAAGGGCGATCAAAATAGAGCATCACCCCTGAAAAAAGGTTACTCATCACATCTTTGCTTGCCATACCAATGGCAATACCGCCTAATCCCCCAAAGGTCATTAAACCAGATAAGCTCATACCAAAGTGCTCACCAAACAGTAAGATGATAATGACGAAAAGGGTGATTTTAAATATACGAGAAATAATACGAGCTGAAGTAGGATCGCTCCCTTTTTTAATTTGTGATTTTTCTAATAAATTAATCAATAAGAAAAATTTACGCATTAAAATTGATGCGATAGCGACATAGGTAAAGAAATTAATCATCCTAAAAGAGATAAAATGGAGATTAAAATCAACGACAGCCGTTTCACAATATTGGCTTAAGATAATGACCAAACTACAGAGAAAGACCGCTTGGCTGATATGAATAATAATATTTCTGCGACGTTTTTTCTTTTTGTCATGAAAAAGAGATACGATGACAAAACCCACAAGACAGGCTAAAGCTATGCCAACACCTATTGAGTATTTTATTATTAATGCATCATTCATCAGCTTAACGTCTCCTTAGAAAATGCGTTTTTATAATACGAAGCTCGCTATCTTACTTATTTAATCGCTACTTTTCTTGCTCACTTGCATGCTGAAATTTAGGGTAAACCGGTGGTTTCATAAACAGAGTGACCGCTAAAATCAGTAAAACAGGTAGGGTTAAAATCAAGAATGCAGGTGTAAAACTACCTGAAATATCTTTGATTGCCCCAGCAAAGAATGGCGCTAAACAAGCCAGTGTTGAAATTAAATTCATCACTGAAAATAGCTCAAGGTAAGGGGAGCGACCAAAATAGTTAGCAAGCAATATACTTGATGCTAAGAACGTCATTCCATAACCAATACCAACACAAACCGTAAATAAGATCAGGTAAACCCAAGAATTAGCCATACTTAGCGCGAGCAACCCAATGATGATAATACTTAAGCTTGCGATAAGTAGTTTTTTAGGTTCTAACCATTCACCAATAGCGCCACCCGCTAAGCGCGAGAAAGCATTGATAAATGCCATACTACTTAATAGTGTCGCGGCAATCGTTTCACCAAAACCATTTTCAATAATATGTGCAACAGCAAAGCTATTGACCGTGATCCCACACCATAAAAAGGCCGTGTAAGTCGCAGCAATAACATAAAATTGCCATGTTCTTAAAGCATGACGGGCTGTCCAAATCTCTTTAGTTTGATAGATACGTTTTGTGGTTTGAAGTTGGCTAATTTTTTTTGCGTGTTCTTGTTCTTTACTACCTTCGCGTAAAAATAAAATAGTGATAAGAGTAACAACGGTGAGTGTGATTGCTGAAATAAGCCAGTGCATTCGCCATGTATGCCACAAATGAGTTGCTAAAAAGTAGATCCAAGGCCCCGCAACACCGCCTAATCCACCAATGGTAAAATAGACACCAAAGGCAAAGGACTGTTTTTCAAATAAGCGAGAAATAACATAAGTACCGGGTACGGTAGCCAGTAGCGTAAAACCAATACCTAACAGTGCAGTACCAAGAAAATAACGCGCAATAGTGTATGTTTCATAAAGAAAATAGAAGCCACTGACAAAAATGATCAACCCGATAAGTAGTGTAAGACGAACGTTTAATTTACGGATCAATAAAGTAGGTAAAAAACTCGCAAGACCGCAGGTTAATCCTAATAACGTAAAGCCAAGACCTGCCTGAGTCCAGTTCCACTCTAGCTCGCTTATCATGCTAGGAAGAACAACACCTAAAGAGGTAAATGTGGTTGCGGTAGCTAAAAAATACACAAAACCCAATAATATCAGCATACTCCACTGATAAACGGGTCCAAAAATCTGTTGCGTGACTTGCATCCTGACTCCAGCAAATGGGTGCAGTAACCTGAATAATCAGGAGAAAATAGCGAATAACAGACCTCTTTATCTGAGGTCTGTTTGTTTAAAGGCTATTATTCTCTAACTTTATGAGTCGGACTGCTAGCTTAATTTTTCTAAAGCCCATTTGATAGGGTACTGATAGGCATCATCAAGCATGGAGCTTAATGATTTGAGTGTCTCTTTTAAGGGGGTATTATCGCGGTGCACAAGATTGAGATGACCCACTTTACGAACGGGGCGAACTTCTTTTTCATACCAATGTAAATGAACTAATGGCAATGAAAGCCATTGAGGATTGACATCAGTACCAATCAAATTAACCATTACTGCTGGTTGGCAAACCTCAGGTTTTGGCATCGGTAAATCTAAAATTGCACGTAGGTGTAACTCAAACTGGCTAATTGAGGCACCATTTTGTGTCCAATGCCCACTGTTATGAACTCGAGGGGCTAATTCGTTAATAAGTAATTTATTACCAACGATAAAGCACTCCATCGCCATTACACCGACATAATTGAGCTTATTAAGAATAGCTGTCAGCATTTTTTCTGCTGATTGTTGTAGTTCTGATGCAGGGGTTGGTAATGCCACACTCATGCGTAAAATGCCATCTTGGTGAAGATTGTGAGTTAAAGGATAGAAAACACAGTTTCCGCTACAATCTCTGGCACCCACTAATGAGACTTCACCTGAAAAGGGAATACCTTGCTCAACAATACATTCACCATAAATTTCAGCCGGTAATTGCTGTTCTTCACCGGGATGAATGCGCCATTGACCACGACCGTCATAACCACCAACACGGCGCTTTACAATAATAAAATCACCCAGTTGAGCGAAGATATCAGACCATTGTGTTGGTGACGTTAATGGCTGCCAAGGTGCTGTTGCTAAGCCCAATTCATCGAGAAGCTGTTTTTGAGGTAATCTATCCGCAAGCAATGGAAAAATATCACGGTTTACAAAGTTAGTATGACGTTCTAACTCTTTGGTGAGTGCAGTTTCAGGCCAGCGCTCAATTTCTGCTGTGATGATACTTTTTTGATAGGGAACGGCTTCTGGCTCGGCATCTAATCCTATTGGATAAACGGCAATTCCTAAAGGCTCTCCAGCTTGTCTTAGCATTCGCCCTAATTGACCATTTCCAAGAACACAAACTGGCTTCATAGTGCCTCCCTTGGATCGGGGTTATTTAATACATCGTCAGTTTGTGCTGTGCGCCATGCTGTTAGTGCTTCAAAAATAGTAGGGGAGTGTAATGCTAAAATTTGAGCGGCTAATAAAGCAGCATTAGCAGCACCTGCTTTCCCAATTGCTAATGTTCCCACAGGAATACCTTTTGGCATTTGCACAATAGAGTAAAGGCTATCAACACCGCTTAATGCTGCACTTTGAACAGGAACACCTAATACAGGAACGAGTGTTTTTGCTGCGAGCATTCCCGGTAAATGAGCTGCACCACCTGCTCCTGCAATAATGACATCAAAGCCATTACTTTTTGCTTGTTCTGCAAAGCTAAATAGCTTATCAGGGGTACGGTGTGCAGAGACAATTTCAACATGATAAGGAAGTTGTAGTGCGTCTAGTACATCAGCGGCATGAGACATTGTTGCCCAGTCACTTTTAGAACCCATTACAATGGCGATACGAGCGGAAGAGGTATTTAGACCAACTTGAGAAGACATTACTTAACTGCTCCTGTAAGCATAAACGGATATAGCCTAATAAACTGAGCATGATAGTATCACGCTAACAC
>JAEYFY010000377.1 GCA_023454395.1 Pseudomonadota bacterium | reverse complement strand
ATGCAATTCAGAATGATCTGGCTGAATCGACCGCTATTCCGATATTTATATATCTACAATCAATGCTAAAATACCCAGCTATTACTTGACCGTCTGGTTTGAAGAGTCTACTCTCAGTGCGGTTTTTTGCATATTGTTAAAGTATGCTTATATAATAAAGCTCTTATATTACAATCAGATAGGGGCTTTTCGAGATAAATTTTGGCGCTCTGGGGGCCGTAAACCCAGTGCGGTAGCTTTAAGAAATTTTATATTTAATTACTATAATTAATATATATGGTTGATAGAATGCAAGTTATTATAAAATATACAATTGATGAGTCAGTTATTGCTGCATATAAATATCTTTCTGAGAGTGAAGATATATATAGCAATCCTTTTTTAGAATATAATTGGGTTTTATCTATGGCAAATGCCTATGATAAAAATAATATTTTTATACTAATAAAAAATAAAAATAAATTTATAGCCGCATGTGCATTAAGAATTGACAAACAAAAATTTCTAATGCGAGAAATTACAACACTTAGATTTATCAATAATAATATTGCTGATTATAATGGAATTATATATACAAAAAAAGAAAAAGCATCTCAAATAGCAAAGTATTTCATTAGAGCTATAAATAGTATAAAAAATATAGACTGTATAGATCTAGATAATCTACAACAAAATTGTCATGTATCTACTGAAATATTAAGCCAACTAAGATTTAACTTTAAAAAACATTATATTATTCCTCGTTCAGAATGCCCAAAACTTATTTTAGATCGTAGTGAAATAGATATATTAAAAAAGAATAAACAAGATACATTACGATGCTTAAAACGATTAGAGGAAAACTATTCCGTTGAGATTTTTGTAAATCAGAAAATAGAGGAAAAAGATTTAGAAGTAATCATGAATATTAAAGAAGATACTTATGGTAAACATGATTTATCTATTCCTCAAAATTTTAAAATATTACTAGAGTCTATTAAAAATGGCATTCAATATGATTACTCTTATATAAAATGTAATAATGATATTATTGCTGCTCACTTTGGTTTAATTGATAATGATACAGTCTATTATTATATACCGACATTTAATAGGGATTTTTCAAAGTATGCCGTTGGTAATATTTTACTTTTATCTTTAATAGAACATTATAAAAATAAAAACTATAAAACGTTTGATTTTTTAAGAGGTGGTGAATTATACAAAAAAAATTGGTCATCTATAACATTAAAAAATCAAGAGGCATTAATATCTCTTAATAAAAAAGGATATATTTACATTACATACATAGCATTACGTCGTATTTTATCTAAGGTAAAACAGAGTGATTAATTTAAATTTCTTTAAAACGAGAAAACTGCACTTCTATAAATACAATTTAAATAGACCATTGCCCACTAATCAGTATAATAAAATAATAAAAATAAATAGAATAGAAGACTTTAAATATAAAGTGCCATCCTCCTATAAAAATCAAATATTAAAAGAGTTATCTTTGGGTAGTGTGTTATATTTAATCGAAGAAAATGAAGAAATCTGTGCATATATTTTCTGTTCAAATAACATTAAAAATATTATTACTGAATTAAATATAGAGATTGAATTATCTGATTCAACGTATTATGCATATGCAGCTAATACCATAGAAAAATATAGAAATAAAGGCTTATATGGTTTTCTGTTAAATCATCTTATAAACCAACATTTTAATAATTTATTTATTGCCGTAGAAGATAACAACCTTATCTCATTAAGAAAAATAGAGGATGCTGGTTTTATAAGGTATTTTTCCCTATTAAAAACTCGATCTTATTTTAAAAATAAATATATATTATGTTTATAAAGTTTATCTTCCTTGCTTTTTCAAGATTTTATTCAACATTTGTAGGACTTGTACTTTTATTATTATCAACTGAAATATTAGGTTTTGAGCAAAGAGGACAAATTGCAATTAGTATTTCATGGATGACAACAATATTTACAATATCATATCTAAGCTTAGGTCAAATAGGTTATAAAATTGTAGTTGATGATAACTCAAAGATTTCAAATGTAATTAGCATATTTTTTATATATTCACTATTAGTTACTCTATCTATTTTATTACTAGTTTATCCTATATATAAATATTTTCTTCCTAATGGAAGCATTGAAATTGAATATTTTATATTTTCCGTAATATTAATTCCTGGGCTTATGCTTGAGCAGCAAATGCTTTCTCTTTTTATTGGGAAAAGAGATACGAGTATAATGAATAAAATAACAATTATAGTAAAAACATTTATACTTTTATTATCTATATTACTCATCTATCTCTTTCCTTCTAAATATCTATTTATTTCATTATTATCATTGATGTCTCTATTACTAGCATTTTCTTTTTTTTATAATTTAAATAAAGATATAAATTTCAAATTTCATTTTGACTTTACTCTTTTTAAAAAAATGCTTCTCTCTGGATTAAATTTCCATTTTTTTAATGCATTTGGATATATATTATACACCCAACTACCGTTGCTTGTTTTACCATGGTTCTTCCCTAACGATATTTATGCTAAATATGAAATAACGTTCAAATTTTTATCTCTATTAACCATTATTGCTACGACGTGTCAGTTATTAGGAATGAGAATATTCAGTAATACTGAAATTTCAAAGAAAGTCGCTTGGAAAAAATATATATCAATCGTTGGTATATATTTTTTACTTTCTTACTGTATAGTTGGTATATGCTATCTAATCAAACCCATACTTTTTAATTTTAATTTTTTTAATGAGTATCAAACCTCCTATATATTATTCTTACAGTTAGCATTATTCATTCCATTTATGAATACATCAGCTTTTCTACCTACATTATTTTTGAATTTAAATAAATTAAATTTATCAGCTATATATAATGTACTCTTAGGTTTGATTTCCTTAATCTTAATATCTACGACTATATTATTTTTTAATCCAGAAGATATCTTTAACGCTCTAAAAATAGTATATATTGCTGCAGGGATGTTGTTTTTGTATTTCATATGTGCTTTATACAAGAGAAACATATTAAATGATCAATGTTAATTTAATTAAAGACTATTATTCTTCTCTTATCGTAAACATGAATAGAGATTTTACTAATGCTAAAAAGGTTAGTGTAAAAATTTCTAATGGGGAAGTATTTTCATTACCATTATTACAGAATGATATTCAATCAATAGATGTTGATTTTTATTTTAAGAGTAAAGACAAGAATCTAAAAAACGATTTATTAGTAAATAAATTTGTTACCGTATGCTTTAAAATCACATATTCAGATTTCAGTGAAATAAATTACTATTTTAAGCAACGAATTTATAATAAATCTATTAATACTTTTATTTCTAGCCTTTCATTCGATTTATATTTATTATTAAATTTCAAATTAAATTTGGACACTCCGATTATTGAGTGTAATTTATCTCAAAAGGCAAATAATAAGAACAATAAATTTCTTTTTATAAAAAATTTATTGAATAGAATCCTTAATAGATTTTTTATAAGGGATGAATGGTTGATATTATTTGCAAAAGAAAGAATAAATCCTAAACAGCTTCATGAAAATTTCAATAAATTTATTTCACTTGGCAACGATAAAGGTTATTTTAATGCAGATCCTTTTCTCTTTAAAAAGGATGATAACTATTATATTTTTTATGAAAAATGTAAATTATTACGAGGTAAAGGAATTCTCGTTGCTAAAAATATAAAAGATAATAAAGAATTCCCTATATTAGAAGAAAACTATCATCTATCTTATCCAAATGTTTTTGAATATCAAAATAAAATATATCTAATTCCACAAGGTGATAACTTTTCGATTGATCTCTATGAGTGTACATCCTTTCCCAATAAATGGATAAAAATACATACTTTAATTAAAAGTAAAACTCTTCATTTTGCTGATACTAATATTTACGTTCAAAAAAATGATATCAAAATAACCACATCAATTTACTCTCATGCAAAAGATAGTAATAGATGTTTGCTAGAATGGAATATTTCGAATTTATTAAATGCCAATTTAAATCTAGAGGATGCCATTATTACCCGTATAGGGGATGAAGGATCAAGAAATGCTGGGAATTTAAAAGATTCCGAAACGGCATTATATCAAGGCTGTGCTATATCTTATGGTGAAAATTTAATTAATAAAGAAGATTTATATGTAATTAATCCTCCGAAAGGTTATTCTGGCATACACACATATAATACTATTGATAATATTACTATTATTGATTTAAAGAAAAAAAAATATGGTTTGTTTTTCTAACTGGCTAATGATATGACATATCGATTTCTGTTTACAACTTACTTTTCTTTATATTTTTTTAAAATAGCAATACCTGGAGGAGCGATTTTCTACGCACTAAGCTCATTAGTTGGGCTATTATTTATTCCTTATGCATTACGTTTTAAGCTTAGTATGACAATGCTTCTAATAGTTACTATATCTTACATATTAGTTTGTGTTGGTTCTCATGATAGATATCTTGAATCTTATGTTTCTCTTTATATTTTAGCTATTTCCAATATTAGTATATTCTCTTATATCTACTTTTTAGTTTTAAAAGGTGATAGATTTAAGCTAAATAAAATAAAAAATGATATAAAAAATATTGGTTTAATCATATTTATATTAATTTTCATAATGGAACTGAAAGTTGGAGGATTAGTAAAAGTTGATTATATCAATTTATTTGGTGTCGATATTAATAGAAACTCAGTACACCCAATAGTTTTATGCTTTCTTTATATTTATTCCACCTTAACTATTTTATTAAAATCTAAAAATGAGCGATTAAAATTCAATCATGCATTCTTTATATTAGCAGTTATTATTATGATTTTATCAAATAGTAGAGCAGCTCAGGCAGCATCATTATTAGTTTTTGTATTTTATCTATTTTCTAGTTATTCATTTCAAGAGCGATATTTAATCCTCTCTCTTATAACTATTTTTGGTATGTTTTTTATCTTATTTGTAGATTTTTCCTTTTTAACAGAAAGATTAAATAAATCTGGTGAGAATAGTGGGTTAGAAAGCAGTCGATTTATTATGTGGTCTTGTTATTATAATAACTTTGAAATAAGCCAACTTATCTTTGGCCTACATGAGGCAGGAAGAGATCAATGTGCATATTTGCCTCGTGTAATTGGTAAAAACCCCCACAATTCAATTATATGGTCAGCATCTGTATATGGTTTCATTACTCTATTTATTTTATTTGCATTAATTAAAAATCTTACACGAGCATTCTTTAAAAAAGAATATTTATATTTTATTCTTATTTTGTGCTATATATTCATAATGAATTTCGAAAGAGCATATATAGTAAGTCCGTTAGATGTTCCTCTTCTGCTATTAATATTCTTACCTTTGCTGATAAAAAAACTAAAGTTATCATCATCTAACTAACCATTGGGATATTATATAAATTGAAAGTACTCCTTTTTTCTCATGAATATCCTCCTTGTATAGGTGGAGCAGGTTCTGTTGCTGAATCTATTTTTACATCATTTAAAAGAAAAAACATTAATATAACCTTGCTTACTTCTTCACGAACAAATGAAGATAAAAATAACTTTATTTTTACTGAAAGAATGAACCATAAATTATGGTTTATTAGTTATGCGTCTTGGTTAAAAAAACATATATCACAATTTGATCTCATAATTTGTAATGACCCAGCAGCAATCTATAATGCTGGAAAATATTTTCCAGAAGATATATTAGCTAAAACAGTATGTTTAATTCATGGCGAAGAGAAATATTTAAATAAAAAATATTTTATTATTAATAAACTGAAATTCTCTAATTATTTTAAAAAAGCTATAAATATGGCAAAGAAAATAATTTTTGTATCTGAGTATATTAAAGATAGATATGCTGAACTCTACAATATTAAATTAGATGATAGTAAGTATAGAATAATACATAGTGGTGTTAAAGATAGCTTCTCTTGTACGAAAAATATATTATCAAAAGAAAAAAACACATTCCTGACAGTTTCACGCTTAGAGAAAGCTAAGGGATTTGACACTATGTTACAAGCATTTTGTAAAGTAAAAGAATCAGGAATTGATTTTAAATGGTATATCGCTGGCAATGGTTCATACTATGAAGATTTTGCAAAAATAATAAAAAGATCACCTATAAATGAAAATATTGTTTTATTAGGAAAAATTGAGCGCTCTAAACTACCTGAAATATATCAAAAAGCTTATTATTATATTTCACTTTCAGAATTAAATGAATCTTATGGATTAAGTTATTTAGAAGCTGCAACCTGCGGTACAACGCCTATTGGCTATAATCGATGTGGGACAAAAGAAGCATTTAAATATATCGATAATGGCATATTAATCGATAACTTCAAAGATAAAGATAAGATTGGTGATGTTTTATGCGAAATTTTAAAAATTAGCCAAACTCCTATAACCTCTTGTTCTAGAAGTGAATCAGACTTCATAGAGGAATTAATTAATAATGTCTTTTAAAATTTTATTTTTAGAGGAAGAATCTTTTTATAACGACATGTTAAATAAAAAATTTTTTCTCGATTGTGAATTATTTTTTAATGGCTGTAAATTCTATAGGAAAACTGAGAAACTAAAAGAATATGATTTAATTGTTTATACAATCTATTCATCCCCTATATATAATTATGTCATAACAAAAGCTTTAGAATTAGATATCAATACACTTCTACTTATGGATGGTATTTGTGAATTTAGTAATTTTACAAATAACAATAAGATAAGTTCATTAGGTATAGAAAATTATCATCCAATAATAGCCAATAATATTGGTGTTATTGGCAATACGGCAAAAAAATATTTCAATGAATTTAATATTAACTCAGTACATTACCTTCCACCAAGAGTTATAGATACTAGTATGAATGATAAGATTCCTCTAAGTAAAGAAAATATATTTCTAATTACAACTGCCAATACCGCGTATTACAATGAATATGAATATAATAGATTAATATGTCTATTGAAAGATATTGTTCATAGTTTAGAAAAAGATAATATAAATTTTTATTTTAGAATTTTTGATGAGAAAATTATTACTGACTTATCTATTTCTCCTGAGAGAAATCTAAATACCGGTAGTTTTCCAGAAATACTAAAAAAAATTAATTTTGTTATTACGACTCCAAGTTCAATTATGCTAACAGCTATGTATCATAACAGACCTGTTGCTATGCTACTTTATCGTGATTCACCAAATTTTATTCAAAGTGGTTGGCTTATAAGCAAAGACATTGATTATTCATCCACATTTTCATCAATGATAAGTTTTGACGAAAAAAGAATAAACTTTCAATTAAGTCAATTAGAAGATAATTTGAAACAAAACAACAATGTTCAAGATTGTTTTACTAATATAAAAAAATCGAACTTCAAGCAAATTGCTGAATTTATCAATGTTATGAATTTAAATATGTTAAATTCTAAATTTAACTTTAATATAGAATACATCATAAGAAATATTTATAGAAAATTTATTAGAGGAAGCTCTCTAGAAAAAAAACTAAAGAAAAAATAGCATACAAAATTATGAAAAAAATAGCTCATGTTCAAGTTATACCTAAACTATCAGGTGCTCAAAAATTCTCTTTAGAGATATTTAAGAATGTTTCAAATTTTGAAAAATATATTATATGTGCAGAATTTGAAGATGAAACAGAGGAGCAAAGGAATGACTTTGTCGCTCATTTTAAACAAGCAAATGTAAATATAATTTGGTGCAAAAATTTAAAAAGAAAAATTGGCTTTCACGATATAAAAAGTATTATTGAATTATATAATATATTTAGAAAATATAAATTTGATGTTGTACACACAAATTCAACCAAGCCAGGTATCATTGCAAGAATTGCTGCAAAAATCGCAGGAGTAAAAAAAGTAATTCATACTGTACATGGTATTTCCTTCCATAAAGAAGTTAATATTTTTTCTAGAATAATATTTTATTTTTTAGAAATAGTAGCATTACAATTTGGTAATACCAACGTTACTGTCAATAAAAATTATTTGAAATATTATAAATTTATGTTTTGGAAAAAAAGTTTATGTATTTATAACGGTTTAGATTTTAAAACATTATCTACTAATAAAAATAGAATACATAACAAAGAAAATAATGATACCAAAAATATTCTTTTTGTTGGTCGTCTTGATCAACAGAAAGATCCTTTAGGATTAATAAAAATTTTTCATGAATGCTCTTTAACTAATAACAACCTTATATTAAACATTGTAGGTGATGGTGAATTAAGAACTGAGTGTGAAGAACTTTCAAATAAATTAAATCTAAATGAAAAAATAAATTTTTTAGGTTGGATCTCTGAACCATCTCTATTTTATAATAACGCTGATTTATTTGTATGCCCTTCTAAATTTGAAGCTTTCGGTTTTACTTTTGCAGAAGCTGCTTTTTTTGAAATACCTATAGTAGCTACTAATGTTGAAGGTATTCCAGAAGTTGTTATAAATAATAAAATGGGATATTTATATCCACCTTATAATTATAGTGATATGGCTCAAGGAGTATTAAAAATTTTAGATAATGAAGAACTCAAAAAGTCAATGAGTGAATTTGGTTTGCAATATGTAACTGATAATTTTCAGTTGGATAAATGTATAACACAATATCTAAATTTATATAATAAATAGTTTTTCCTATGATTTGTCCAATCCCATATACCTTAAATTTAAACTATATTAAACCATGAAAATCACCATCTCCGGTACCGGCTATGTCGGTCTATCTAACGGGATACTTCTTTCCCAAAACAACAAAGTTGTTGCGTTAGATATCAATAAAGAAAAAGTTGAATTACTGAATAAAAAAATTTCTCCAATTTCAGATAAAGAAATTGAAGAGTTTTTAGCAACCAAAACGCTCGACTTTACGGCAACACTAGATAAAGAGTTCGCTTATAAAGATGCGGATTTTGTTATCATTGCCACGCCGACCGATTATGATCCTAAAACGAACTACTTTAATACCTCATCTGTAGAGTCTGTTATTCGTGATGTTTTAGAATATAATCCAAATACCACAATGATTATTAAATCAACAATTCCGGTTGGTTTTACCAAAGAAATGAGAGAAAAATATAATACAGATAATATTATCTTTTCTCCTGAATTCTTACGTGAAGGCCGTGCGCTTTACGATAACTTATATCCATCTCGTATTGTTATCGGTGAGCAATCCGAAAGAGCACAAAAATTCGCTGACCTTTTACAACAAGGCGCATTAAAAAAAGATATCGATGTTCTTTTCACTGATTCAACAGAAGCAGAAGCCATTAAATTATTTGCCAATACATATTTAGCATTACGTGTTGCTTACTTTAATGAGCTTGATAGCTATGCCGAATCTTACGGTTTGAACTCAAAACAAATCATTGAAGGTGTCTGTTTAGATCCGCGTATTGGCAATCACTACAATAACCCATCATTCGGTTACGGTGGTTACTGCTTACCAAAAGATACTAAACAACTATTAGCAAACTACGACTCTGTCCCTAATAATATTATTAGTGCAATCGTGGAAGCTAACCGCACACGTAAAGACTTTATTGCAGACTCTATTATTTCAAAATCGCCAAAAATCGTCGGTGTTTATCGTTTAATTATGAAATCAGGCTCTGATAATTTCCGCTCATCATCAATCCAAGGCATTATGAAACGAATTAAGGCCAAAGGAATCGAAGTGGTGATTTATGAACCTGAAATGAAAGAAGATACCTTCTTTAATTCGAGATTAATTCGTGATTTAAATGAGTTTAAATCAATCTCTGATGTCATTATTACTAATAGAATGTCATCAGCACTAAACGATGTTGAAGAAAAAGTTTATACTCGTGACCTCTTTGGTAACGATTAAATCGATTTTTTATGCTCAATATCGTCTTATTTGAACCCGAAATTCCACCGAATACGGGTAATATTATCCGCCTGTGTGCTAACACAGGCTTTCATCTCCATTTGATCCAACCATTGGGTTTTACTTGGGATGATAAACGTCTCCGTCGTGCAGGGCTTGATTATCGTGAATTTGCTGATATTAAACAACATCACGATTACTATGCTTTTTTAGAAAGTGAAGGTTTAAATCCTGATAATGCACAATCACCAACAGGTGCGCGTGTATTTGCTTTAACGACAAAAGGGACACCAGCACATAGTAATGTGAGCTATCAAGATGGAGATTATCTCCTGTTTGGACCTGAAACTCGTGGCTTGCCACCTTATGTATTGGATAATATGCCAACACAGCAGAAAATCAGAGTTCCAATGCTTGCAGATAGCCGTAGTATGAACCTGTCAAATACTGTAGCAGTTGTAGTTTTCGAAGCATGGCGTCAACTAGGTTATCCTGGTGCATTATTAAGAGACTGAAATGTAAAAAGCGCTACTCATTAATAATGAGCAAGCGCTTTTTTTATTTAATCCAAAGATATTAAAACGTCATTTAATCTATTTCTGGTCGTTTTATTTCAGCAACAACCTTCGTAATATACCGACACCCTTCCCCTACATCTTTCAACACCAATGCATGAGCGCCAATCACGGCATTATCACCTATCACTATCTCTCCGCCAATAATCGATGAGTTACAACCAATATAAACGTTATCACCGACTCGAATATCCGCTTTGCCATCTTTCTCTTTTACACCGATTGTCACACCTTGCATTAAAGTCACGTTTTCACCTAACTGACAGTAATTAGTCAGTACAATCCCGATAGGATGCGGTAATGAAAGACCTTTGCCTATACGTGTTCTTAGTGAGATATCGTTGCAATATTTACGATTATTGTTAGCACCAATGCGAGTACCTAATTTTTTAAGAAAACGATGGTTAGAGAAATAAAAGAATTGGGCGACACGCCACCAAAATAGATAACGTGAGCGTTGGCAGAAAAAAACACGGTGCAAAAGCCTTATCCAACTAAAAGGCTTGTTATCACCAATATATTCAGCGTGTAAACAAGCCTTAAGTTCAGAGAGTGTGACTTCGGTTAATACCATTAAATACCATCACCACATTCAAAACCGGGTACTACACCATTAAAGTGTTGATCCATATCGAGTGAAGGCTTGTCACTGGTCGGTTTACCCACAATGCGAGCAGGAACGCCAGCAACCGTGGTGTGTGCTGGCACTTCATGTAATACCACTGATCCCGCACCAATTTTAGCACCGCGACCAATCTCAATATTACCAAGTATTTTAGCGCCGGCACCAATCATCACACCTTCGCGTACTTTAGGATGACGATCACCGCAAGTTTTACCTGTTCCCCCTAAGGTAACAGACTGTAAAATAGAAACATCATTCTCTACGATAGCCGTTTCACCAATCACAATACCTGTTGCGTGATCGAGCATAATGCCATGACCAATACGGGCAGCAGGATGAATATCAACACCGAAAGTAACTGAAATCTGGTTTTGTAGGTAAATGGCGAGTGCTTTACGATCTTGCCCCCATAACCAATGGGCTATGCGGTAAGCTTGTAAGGCATGAAAACCTTTTAGATAAAGCAAAGGTGTGGAGTATTTATCAACAGCAGGATCGCGTAAACGAACAGCAGAAATATCATAAGCGGCAGATTCAATCATAGAATTATCGCTACGATATGCTTCTTCAACAATCTCACGCACAGCAATCGCAGGCATTGTCTGAGTTGCCAGCTTGTTCGCCAACATATAACTTAAAGCACTACCTAAATTTTCATGCTTGAGTAATGTCGCATGGAAGAAACTGGCCAAAATTGGCTCGCAATCTGCCAAACATCTTGCTTCATTTTTAATATGATCCCAGACTCTTTTTAATTCTTCTAGCGACATACTCACTCTCATTCTTTTACATTGAAGCCTAAGTAAAAACTTAGGCTTCTTATGTTTGAAACAGAAATAAATAACTGGCTATCTAAAATAGACTTAGAACAGATTACTGTCTATCTCATCTTTCGTTGCACGACCTAATAAAGATAATGCCGCTTCTTTGGCATCTTTATGCTGATATAAAATCTGGTAGATCTGCTCAGTGATAGGCATTTCAACACCAACTTGTTCTGCTAATGCACGAACTTCTTTGGTGTTACGATAACCTTCAACTACTTGCCCGATTTTCTCTTGGGCAGTATCAACATCAAAGCCTTGGCCTAGCATCATACCGAATCGACGATTACGAGATTGGTTATCAGTACAGGTTAAGACTAAATCACCTAACCCCGCCATTCCCATAAACGTTGCTGCATCTGCACCTAATGCTTTTCCTAAACGACTCATTTCAGCAAGACCTCGGGTAATCAGCGCGGTACGTGCATTGGCACCAAAGCCCATACCATCAGACATACCCGCACCAATCGCAATCACGTTTTTTACCGCACCACCTAATTGCACACCGATAAAGTCAGGGTTTTTATAAACACGGAAACTTTTGCCACAATGGAAAAGCTGTTGAAGCTCTTCAGAGAACGTATTATCCGTTGATGCCACAGAAATCGCAGTAGGTAGACCTGCAGCAAGCTCTTTCGCAAAAGTAGGACCTGATAAAACTGCTAGCGGGATTTCATTACCTAATACTTCACGCGCTACATCTTGCAATAAGCGACCAGTATGTGCCTCAAGTCCTTTTGTCGCCCAAACAACACGCGCATCCTGACGTAAAAAGGGTTTGATCTGTTGTAATACATCACCAAAAACATGGCTTGGGATCACAACTAGAATATTACGGCTGGCTTCAATTGCTTTTTGCAAAGAAGCTTCCATGTATAAACTATCAGGAAAGGAAACATCGGGCAGAAACGCCTGATTACAGCGAGCTTGCTCTAATGCAGCAACATGCTTAGCATCATGACCCCAAAGTACGACGTCATGACCATTGCGCGCTAAAGTAATCGCTAAAGCGGTGCCGTATGAACCGGCACCGATAACTGTCATAGAAGCGTTCATTAAGCTTCTTCAGCCCCTTCATTAGCGGCATCAGTTTGTTGCTGTTGTAAATAGTTCATAAACAACGC
>JAEYFY010000345.1 GCA_023454395.1 Pseudomonadota bacterium | reverse complement strand
CCGAATTTGCTTGGCGGCCATAGCGCAGCGGACCCACCTGAATCCATGCCGAACTCAGAAGTGAAACGTTGTAGCGCCGATGGTAGTGTGGGGTCTCCCCATGTGAGAGTAGGGAACTGCCAGGCATCAATTAAAGCGTTAGTGTTAAATAACATTAATCGCGCAAAGAATACGCGGAGCGGTAGTTCAGTTGGTTAGAATACCTGCCTGTCACGCAGGGGGTCGCGGGTTCGAGTCCCGTCCGTTCCGCCAAATTATGACGCCATGCTATTTATTAGCATGGCGTTTTTGCTATTGGGGTTTTATCATTATACCATCCAGCAGTATGCCACTTTTCCGACCTTCTACCCGCAATTAAGCCAAGCGCTCACGTAAATCACGCTGTAACGTGCGTTCAGATACATTGAACTTTTTGAGCTAAACATAAGAACACAAGGCTTTCTCTTACCATTAAGCGGGCAACTAATCGGGTAACACCAGTATTAATCCCCGTTGATATCCAAACTAGCCCCACCTAGCCAGTAACACCCTGTTTATTAGACCCGCATAGCCGTTTGATTGAATATATAAATAATTACTGGAAACCAAGAAAACAGATTTAACATTGCTTGAATAAAAAATATAAATATATTTTATGTATTTGCTTATCAGACTTGTGATTAATGACGGGATGTCTTTAATTGTTACCCTTCGAAAAATTACCGTTAAAATAATTAAAGTAATTAGAATAATAAAATAAATCATAATAACTAAGCGAACTGAAAAACTACAATAATACAAATTATCACTTTTAATTAGTTTTAATTACTCTTTTTTGGATTAATTTAAAGAATTTTCAACCTATGTAATAAAATTATTTTCCTTTTAACTTGATTGATTTTATTTATGTAATTCCGATAAATATGTCTTTTTACAGTTAGAGTTGTTGGTTTGGCGTTAAATTATTGTTGGTTTTAATGACTGTTATATTGTATAAATACATTCATATATCTAATGAATTATGCTTTCAAGTTATACATTAATCCACAGAGCGATGGTTGAAGCTTCAAAATGAAGAGTTAGCTGAAGCAGCGAGTGAATTGCGTGCTGGGCATGTAGCGAAGGCAACAGTATTAGTGAAGCGCGGGATGGAATATATAAAACTACTCGCCCAGCAACTTGAAATCCTGACATTTATGCAACAAAGAGCCGGGAGCTAACTATGGTTGATAGAATATCAGAGCAAGAGCATCTTGATGGGGCTGATTCAAAATGTGAAAAGAGTTATAGAGTGACCACCGAAGACAGTCTATTGAATAATAGTCATCGGTGTGATGCCAGAGAGATCCTTTCCGAATTTCATAAGGTTGGAAAACATTTTGTTACCCAACAAAAATTACAACAACTGGCAGTATATCGAGATGAATTAGCTCGCAGTTCCGCTGGTGATTGGATGCTAAGTTTTCTTAACGTCGTCTTGGATAAATTTGATGACACTTATAGTTATCGATCTTATCTAGCACTGGATTTATTACATTGGCAGAATTACACAGAAAATAGTGCTGATTATATCGATTGGCAATTGACTATTATTACTATGGATTTAATCCGTTTTGAGCTAGATGCATTGCGTAATAATGGCAGTTGGCTCTATGAAATGGCGCCAGATCAGCGACTTGTTAATACGCGTTGCCGACGACTGATAAAGTGTATGGGAAAAGTATATCAACGAATGAATATACAGTGGGAAAATAATGAGCGGGATACGATAGCTATCTGCGACACAATTTGTTCCGCTGTGTTTTTACGCTTATCTGATAATGAAAAATTACGCTTAGAATACTCAATGATACCCGTTTATATTAATCATGATGAGTACATTTTTCTACGTATATTACAGGCCTTTGAAACATTGTTTGATTGGCTGGCTTCTTGTTTAACGGAAGTTATTGCCTTTGCTAAATCGGATCTGAAACAAGCAACTGAACTCTTGTTTCTCAGCGCTAATCGATTGAATGAAATGGCAGCACTTTTTCCATTGTTATCGACGTTGCGGGTTGATGGCTTTCATAGGTTCAGAGACTATACCGAAGGCTCTAGTGCAATCCAGTCACGCAGTTATAAAAAAGTTGAATCATTGTGTAGTAGGCCTGATGCCGAAAGATTCAATTCAATAGCCTATCAAGCGGTACCGGAGGTAAGCGAGGCGATTTTATCTAACCCCGAGACGATTGATGATGTTTTTAATCTTATTCCTCAGGATAATTTGTATAAAGACGATTTTCATCAAGCGATGGAGTCGTTTGGATTAGGCATGAAAATATGGCGGCAGTCGCATTACGGTATTGCTGTAAAAATGCTGGGCGCCTCGCCAGGTACTGGCAATACTGAAGGTACTGCCTACCTTAAAGAAGTAAGAAAAATACCGGTCTTTAAAAATATCTGAACAAGGTTAGTTATAACCACATTAAATGATAATCCAATTCGGAGGGATGCCTTTCATTACTAAACCCCAGCATTTATGCTGGGTTTTTTGCTTTGCAGACTTTCGCGTATGATTAAGTAAGTTGTTTTTTGAAACTATTTTTCTGCAAAAATAATAATAGAAAAAAATATTCAATTAACACAGAAAAAAGAAACTTTAGGCTTATTGAAAGTCAAAATACGAAAAATATATTCTTTATTGTAATAAAATTTATAAAAACCATTCTTGGAATAACCTAATTACTTATTTTCTCACTCGTTTTGCTAAGGTAATAAGTAACATTTACGTTACCCTGATTTTTCCTTTTAGCTATATATGATGTAAATAAGATTTTTATTACTGAATCAGTGAATTATCTGCTTTTTATCTTTTTTAAGCTCTTATAATTCTACGTCTTTGTAACAAGTTCAGTTAGTTATTAGGTTATAATTAAAACAAATACGGTATTTATTTGATTTGATGGATAATTCAGCAATGAAATTTTATCTTGATTAGTCATATCAAGCTAAGGTTTAATAGCACGCTTCTCAATTGCGCAAGTCATTGCCTTTTTTGCTTTTTGTTGCGCAACAATGCGGTGGTGTAATGTTATTTTCCGCTTTGATCGTAAAAAATGCCGTGCAAATCAAAGAATTATTGCTTTATGCTAATTACGATAGCCACCTTTGTGGATTTTTTATATTGCGGTTTTTTGCCCGCATTGAGAGAATCAGCTATCTAGATGCTTTTTATCCGACTTGGAGTAGAAAATGACCACTCGTAAAACCCTTGCTAATGCGATCCGTTTTTTAAGTATGGATGCTGTGCAAAAAGCGAAATCAGGA
>JAEYFY010000280.1 GCA_023454395.1 Pseudomonadota bacterium | reverse complement strand
CATTATCAATTTACCCTTGATAATAATACGGACTGGAATGAAATTTACTCGCTTTGTCAATCGCTAAGCCTTTTTTCTCAAAGACAATCTCTTTTACTGCATTTACCTGAAAATGGTCCCAATGCAGTGATGTCAGAGAAACTCACTCGCCTATCTCAAGAATTGCATCAAGATTTATTGTTGATTTTACGTGGCAATAAACTCACCAAAGCGCAAGAAAACAGTGAATGGTTTAAAACATTAAGCCAACATGGAACCTATGTTTCTTGTCTGACACCGGAGCTTGATAAATTGCCTAATTGGGTTGCGCGTCGAGCAAAACAAAAAGGGTTAGCGCTGGATGAGCAAGGTAATCAATTACTTTGTTACTGTTATGAAGGGAATTTACTCGCACTAGCACAAGCCATCGAGCGCCTTTCTCTATTGTACCCTGACGGTAAGTTAACACTCCCAAGAGTCGAAGCCGCGGTCAATGACGCGTCACATTTTACCCCTTATCACTGGGTTGATGCATTACTTGCAGGGAAAACGCAACGTGCATGGCATATCTTGCAACAACTCAAAAGAGAAGACTCTGAACCTGTTATTTTACTCAGAACTTTACAACGTGAATTAATGCAGTTGATTACGCTACATCGTGAATCTAAAACAGCTTCGTTAAAAACGATTTTTGATAAACATCGAATTTGGCAAAATCGACGCCCAATATTCACAGCAGCACTACAGCGCTTATCTGAACATCAATTGCTGACAGCAATACGATTACTTGCAACAATTGAAATTACAATTAAGCAAGATTACGGACAGACAGTTTGGCCCTCGCTTAGCGCTCTGGGCTTATTACTTTGTGGAAAAGCATTACCAGAAGGATTTGTCAGTCATGCCTAAAACCAATCACTCAACACCTTTAATTAACCAAGCCATCGCTTTATATGGTGGTACATTTGATCCTATTCATTATGGGCATTTGCGTCCAGTTGAAGCACTTTCAGGATTAATTGGTTTAAAAGAAGTGATTTGGTTACCTAACAATATTCCACCTCATCGCCCTCAACCAGAGGCATCTTCTCAACAACGTCTTGAAATGGTACGCCTCGCGCTCGAACCATATTCTTCTTTTAAAGTGGATACCCGCGAGCTTGAAAAACCAACGCCGTCTTATAGCATAGAGACATTAAGAGACTTCAGACAAGAAATTGGCGATAAACAACCTTTAGCCTTTATTATTGGTCAAGATTCATTGCTTTCAATAAATACATGGCACAAATGGGAAAGTTTATTAGACGTGTGCCATTTATTAGTTTGCGCTCGTCCTGGCTATCAAACGCATTTTGGATCAGCGCAAATGCAAGCATGGTTAGAAAAGCACCAAACCAAACAGCAAGAAGATATTCATTGCTTACCCGCAGGTAAAATATTCCTTGCTGACACACCACTTTATAATATTTCAGCGACAGACATTCGTGCGCGCCACAAAGCAGGTTTAGATTGCCGCGATTTACTCCCCAGCTCCGTTGAAAACTATATTCGCCAACAACAACTTTATAAATAACCTGTGCTTTTTAAAGTTGTTCTCTTAAATAATTAAAAGCAGATGGATAAGGCGAAAAATAGCGTTGATTAATCAAATAGTCATCAGGATAAATGGTTAACCAATATTGGAGTAAATCATAAGGTTTAGAGAAAGGCACTACACCTTGACGATATAGCAAAATTGTCTGTGACATTTCTTGTTTCTGTTGCGAACTCAGATCTCGCTTAAAATACCCCGCCATATGCATTAATGCATTAGTTTGCCCTTCTCGATTTGGAGCAACGCTTAATGCCCTCATTAGCTTTTGTTGATATGTCGATGCAATTTCGTCAAGGGAAGTTTTGTCAGAGAGATTAGCGAGATAACGCCCTAATTCACGATAAGCCACTTGTGAATAAGCCATAACTAAATATTTATATCGACTATGGAATTTAATCAAAGCCCCTTTACTTAGTGATTGATTAACCTGTTGTTGATAATCGCATAGTGTAAAGAATTGAGTAAGAAAGTGATCGAGAATAATAGGCTGTAAAAGCTGCTCAAGACTTAATTGAGGTAAGATAAAATTTGATGGCGAAACAAGTTGGTCCCCTTCTTTTCCGATATAACCATAAATCGGCAACGGATGATCTCTGTTTTGGAGATCTATCTGCATAATGCCTATTTTTTCATCTTTAACGGCATGACAAAGTAATGCTAACTTTTCTTGCAATTGGCAATCGTTGTTACTCACAATTTCTGAAGATAGCCCGAGATAATTTTCTTTTCTTTCCATTCTTTTTCTCTCTAACTAAAAAGTATGAGTATTAGTCTGTATAATCTCAACGTAACAAAGTCAAAACACGCTAATTAGGTATTTAATCAGCATTGACAGACGAGGTTTAGCTGTTATTCTCACCCTCTGTTCCCTTAAGGGAACTGTAAGGTAAAACTGTCGTCTAAACGGAAAAGTTCTTATCTGCCTTCTTTTTGTTATTTATTATGACGCAGTTAATGGGCATATATGAATTTTTCTAAATCAAACGTCGAAAAACAAGAAAATGAGGTTTATGTTCTTGTTATTGCTAACTGGAATTAATCAT
>JAEYFY010000151.1 GCA_023454395.1 Pseudomonadota bacterium | reverse complement strand
AGGAGTGAAGCAATGCGTAAAGTAGCAGTAGTTGCACTAGCATCAATGTTTTTAGCAGCTCCGACGATGGTATTAGCTGAAACCGCAAATACCAATCCGCCTACTGAGCAACAGTATAATGGTAACTCTCACTGCGGTTATGACTATGGAATGCATGGTGACCGTGATTATCGAGGTCACCGTGGACAACGAGGACATATGATGGATCGCAATTATAGCGAGTCACGTATGTTTAACGGTATCACCCTAACTGAGCAACAACGTACTCAAATGCGCGATTTAATGCGCCAGCATCATCAAGATAGATATAACGGAAACTACCGTCAGCATCATGAGAATATGCATAAGTTAGTCACTGCACCTCAATTTGATGAAGCCGCTGTAAGAGCGCAAATGCAAGATATGGATAAACAAGCAATAGAGCGCCACGTTGAAATGGCGAAAGTCCATAACCAGATGTATCAGTTGTTAACCCCTGAACAGAAAGCGCAGTTAGAAAAGAATTACCAACAGAAAATGTCACATTTTGACCAGCAAGGTCAACAGAATCAGTAATGAAGTAAGAGTGTAGTAAAGCAGTACCTAGTTAGAGAGTAAGTAGCAACAACGAAGTTTTTTCCTTGCCATAGACACCATCCCTGTCTTTTGCAGCCCCTCTGGAGAGGGGCTTTTTTTTGTTCGTTATATTTTTTAGTTATATCAGCTCTATTTTAGGTAAAAGTATACTTTTCTTTCTATTGTATTTTTTAGTGTGAAATCTAAAATTTGTTGTTTTAGTCTAGATAGTTCTCGTATAGTTTTATTATTACTTCCTGTCTTGTTATGTATAACGCGATGAATTCTACTATCTTCTAAAATACTAGGAAAATTATTGTCATTTTTATTTAAAACAAAATCTTGTATACATAAGCAAGGCATAGTTTGCCCAACAATATATTCATTGTTTATTAATAAATCATTGAATATTTCATGATCTATTGGATTATTAATGGGATTTTGAGATATTTTATCAAATAAAAAATGAGCACCTTTATTTGTGATAATATATCCTGCAGTACCTAAATGCCGACTTTTTAATCTAACAATTTGAATATCACTGACTTTTTTTATCGGCCTAATGGATGTTTTTATTTTATCATTAGATTTTTCAATTTTTATAATATCAATATTTTCATCTACCCATGAATAATTTCTTAGTAATTCTTCAGAATTTTTCCCTAGGTAAATATCATCTTCAAAAATTCCAGCTACATCAATATTTTCATCAATAATTTTTTTCCATAAAAATATGTGGCTTAAAAAACAACCTTTTTCTCCGGCAGTCAAATTAGGATTATTAAAGCTTATATTTAAACGTTCTGAAATATCTAAATTACTCTTATTTATAGCATCAAAAAATAAGAATGGAATATTTTTTGAATTGAATTGATTAGATATATGTGTACGTCTATCTTCATTATTATCTTTTAAGCTAATTATGAAATTATTCATGTAATATTCTTTATATAAGTAATATTTTAAGGGAAATATAAGAGTGTTATTTCCCTTAGTAGGTTTTTATTTTGTCAGCTCATCTTTGATGATTGCATGTGTATTTTTTATGAAATCATCCACGTTGTGAATTTTTTTAATATAATCAATGGCTTCTATTGATAACATTTTTCTCTTTTCGTCATTCTCAATGAGTTCTCTAACTGCATTTACGAATAAGTCTACTTTATCAAAACCATTACCAAGAACCTCTCCAACATGGATACCGAATTTAGATGTTAAGTCATCGGGATTTCTGTTACTAACAAGCAATGTTCCAAAAGATAAGGCTTCAAGAAATGAAACTGGAAGTGCTTCATGGATAGAACTATTAACTAGCACTTTTGCATCACGTAGATATTTGTTCTTTTCTTCACCTTCAACATGCCCTACAAAATGAAGATTAGGAATTTTTTCATATTCAGACATGATGTCATGGTTTTTATCATCTGCTCTGAATATTTTACCTAAAACGTAAAAATTGTACTCAGGCATTTTTTTTGCAATCTCACAAAAAATCCAGCCACGCTTAACAGATGCAATACGACCTAAAAAAACAATATTGTTTTGTTTGGGATAAGTTAAAACATCAAAATTGTAATCAATATCAATTGGGTTTGGCGCAAAATCAATAGGAACATTTTTATCTAGATTATACAAATCAATGGCTTTCTGATTCAGGCATTGAGCTTGAGTAATGAATCGTACTCTTCCTTCTTTGTACCAAGAATGAACAAGGTCATAGATTTTTTGGTTGTAGTAAGATGTTTCAGGAATTAATTTTACTGTGAAAATTTCATCCCATTCATACATAGGTCTAGGGTCTTGTATCCAAAGAATAAGGCGTTTAGATGGATCTAGTTCATTTTTTAATACATTATCGTGTGTAAGCTCAACACTAAAGTAAACATCATAGTCTTTCTTTTTTAAAAATTGTTGAGTAAACCATTTTCTACGAGGAAGTTTATAAAGAGCTACATCATCGACAATTGTTTTTTCAGCAAAGAAATGACTTTTTCCCTTACCTAATAAAACATCGAATTCGAATTCTTCATTTTTTAAATACTTAGCAATATAATATCTTGCTAAGTAACCATATCCACCAAAGCGAGTATTTGCGGCTCCAAAAAACTCATCAACGATAAGACCAACTTTAATTTTTCGTTTACTTTCTTTATTCATGATATGTAGAGCTCATAATAGAGTGTGAAATAATTTTTTAATATAACAATATAATTTTGTTGATTTTATGTAAGGAGTTTTATTCCTCTAATGGATGTGAGTAATTTGTAGTAGGGAGATTAAGCTGAAATAACTCAGGAACCATAAATTATATTCTTATATTTTAAGGTGTGGAGATACACTACGCTAGTCTACATGATTTTCATGCTGACCTACAACAATGCCTCTGATGATTCAGGTAAAATCTGTCCGCCGTCGATGATATTATCCCACCTTACTTGCACTGTAGAAGCTCCAACCCGGATAACCCGTTAAATCAAATATAAAACCTCCTATTAAGTGTGAGTTTCACTTCAGTCTAGATTGAAAAGCGATAAATCAACTAGAGAACTTTGTTGTTAGCCACAAATGTACCCTAGATCATTTTTTTCTTTGCAAGAATGACATCACAAAATAGAGAGATAAACGGTAGATAGAATATCACACCAGAGAAAACTGAATATTTATCAAAAGATGCCGATGCTATTTTTAGCATAAATAGCGTTTTTTTGAGGTGAATGCAAAAAGGCAGTAAAGTGTCTGTATAAAAAGTGTTAACTTATTGGCGAAATGTATTTGAGATAGACTAGTATAATATTTATACAGGCTATCTGATTAGTTTAATGCGCATCAAGTTTATGAAAAAAAATGTACGATAATGATGAACTGGCAAAAAATATGCGTACAATGGTATTGTTGAATCAATTCAGCATTTGCGATATCGGAAAATTATACCAGATAAGCCGGTATTGAGATAAAAAGTTATTCCAACAATTTTGCAATAATTACATCGAATAAGAATCAGAGGTAATCATGGTCAATGGGATCAAAAGAATTGGGGTTTTAACAAGTGGTGGTGACGCACCAGGTATGAATGCCGCGATCCGTGGTGTTGTTCGTGCTGCACTAAGTGAAGGTTTAGAGGTTTATGGGATTATGGATGGCTATATGGGGCTATACGAAAATCGCATGAAAAAACTCGACCGTTTTAGCGTGTCAGACATGATCAATCGTGGTGGTACATTCCTTGGTTCTGCTCGTTTCCCTGAATTCCGTGAAGACAATGTGCGTGCTGTTGCCATCGAAAACATGAAACAAAATGAGCTTGATGCCTTAGTTGTTATTGGTGGTGATGGTTCTTATCTAGGTGCAAAAAAATTAACGGAAGCAGGTTTTCCATGTATCGGTTTGCCGGGCACCATCGATAATGACGTTGCGGGTACTGACTACACCATCGGTTATTTTACTGCATTAGAAACCGCTGTTGAAGCTATTGACCGCTTACGTGATACCTCAACATCTCACAAACGTATCTCTATCGTAGAAGTTATGGGACGTTACTGTGGCGACTTAACACTGTCTGCGGCAATCGCTGGGGGCTGTGAATTTGTTGTTCTGCCTGAATCTGAATTACCTTTTAATCGTGATGAATTACTGGCAGAAATCAAAGCAGGTATTGAACGTGGTAAACGTCACGCCATCGTTGCAATCACTGAACACGTTTGTGATGTGCATGAATTAGCGCGTTTTATTGAAGCTGAAACTAAACATGAAACGCGTGCAACGGTATTAGGTCATATCCAGCGTGGTGGTTCTCCAGTTGCTTACGACCGTATTCTGGCTTCTCGCATGGGTGCTTACTCTGTACAACTGCTATTAGAAGGCTACGGCGGACGTTGTGTTGGTATTCAAAACGAAAAACTGGTTCACCATGATATTATTGATGCGGTTATGAATATGAAACGTGTCTTTAAAGCTGACTGGTATGAAACAGCGAAAAAACTGTATTAATTAATCTTCCGTAATACCAGAGCCTTTCTGAGTTCTATCCTTATTCGTGAACTGCTCTGATACATTTTCCTTGTATCAGGGCAGCTTCTCGAGTGAAAACATTTCATTTAGCGATCTCTATCCTCCTTGGTTTCTTCTTATCTCCTTTATATTGATAGCTATATTCCTGTTGTGTATATCCATCGGCTTTTTGTTATTTCATCGTTATAAAACTTTCTGTCAGCCTAGTTAAATACTTAACGATAGGGGATGGATAGCTATGTTTAAACGATGGGGTTTATTATCAACGGCTTTAGCGACATTACTTTTTTCTCATATTTTATGGGCTAAAGATATTCAATTATTGAATGTCTCTTATGATCCAACGAGAGAGCTTTATCAGCAGTATAACCAAGCATTTAGCCAGTATTGGGAGCAGAAAACGGGAGATAGAGTCACTATTCGTCAATCACATGGCGGCTCAGGAAAGCAAGCGACATCAGTTATTAATGGTATTGAGGCGGATGTTGTTACCTTAGCACTGGCTTATGACATAGATGCCATCGCTCAAAGAGGGCGTATTGATAAACAGTGGCTAAAACGACTTCCTGATAACTCAGCCCCTTACACGTCAACGATCGTTTTTCTGGTGAGAAAAGGAAACCCTAAGCAAATAACAGATTGGGATTCATTAATTAAACCAGGAGTTTCCATTATTACACCAAACCCTAAAACGTCTGGTGGTGCAAGATGGAACTATCTTGCGGCATGGGGTTACGGATTAAAAGCGAATCATCAAGACAGTGAAAAAGCTAAGGCATTCATTAAAGCACTTTATCAGCAAGTTGAGGTGTTAGATTCAGGTGCAAGAGGAGCCACAAACACTTTTGTTGAGCGAGGCATTGGTGATGTATTGATTGCATGGGAAAACGAAGCTTTATTAGCGATTAATGAATTAGGGGCAGATAAATTTGAGATAGTCACACCATCAATATCTATTCTTGCAGAGCCGACGGTATCGGTAGTTGATAAAGTGGTTGATAAGCGAGGCACGCGAGAAATCGCTACCGCTTACTTAGACTATCTTTATTCACCAGAAGGACAAGAAATCGCGGCGAAAAACTATTATCGCCCTAGAGATAAAGCGATAGCAGAAAAATACCAAAGCAGCTTTCCAAAACTAGAGTTATTTACGCTTAATGATGTTTTTGGTGATTGGCAATCTGCACAGAAAATACATTTTGCGACAGGTGGTGTGTTTGATGAAATAAGTCGTCGCTGATCAAACGACTAGAAACAAAAAAATCACCTTCTGCTTTATATTCAGTAAGGTGATTTTCTCTATTTTTTATCGATTAACGGCTTAAGCCAGAAAGATAAAAATTATTTTTTCGCTTTAGCTTGTGCTGCTGCTTTAACGATAACTGCAAATGCGTCTGCTTTCAGTGAAGCGCCACCTACTAATGCACCATCGATGTCTGGTTGACCAAACAGTTCTGCTGCATTTTTATCGTTAACAGAGCCACCGTATTGAATGATAACTTGTTCAGCGATAGCGGCATCTTTCTTCGCAATATGATCACGAATAAATTTATGAACAGCTTGAGCTTGTGCTGGAGTTGCAGATTTACCTGTACCGATAGCCCAGATTGGCTCATAAGCGATAACCGCATCTTTAAATGCTGCTGCGCCGTGTGCATTTAACACAGCATCGATTTGGCGAGCGCATACTTCTTGAGTTTTGCCTGCTTCGTTTTCAGCTTCAGTTTCACCAATACATAATACTGGTGTTAAACCTAACTCTTTTAACACGCCGAATTTTTGAGCGATAAACTCGTCAGATTCTTTATGATAAGTACGACGCTCAGAGTGACCAATGATAACGTATTTAACATCAACGTTTTTCAGCATTTCTGCTGAAGTTTCACCAGTGAAAGCACCTGATAAGTTAACACCTGTATCTTGAGCACCTAATGCAATAC
>JAEYFY010000134.1 GCA_023454395.1 Pseudomonadota bacterium | reverse complement strand
GTGGCGAAATTGGTAGACGCACCAGATTTAGGTTCTGGCGCCGCAAGGTGTGCGAGTTCAAGTCTCGCCTCCCGCACCATTGATTACTAACGTGTTTATCACGAAATCAACAGATAAGACTCGCAATAGCGGGTCTTTTTTGTTTTTGTCTCTTCACTTTTTCCTATCTATTTTCTAAACGTCATTTTTCCCCTCTTCTTTTCTTATTTTTCTGCTCTCAAAAATCAATATTCTCCACATCATCATTTTTTATTTATGCACATCACGCCACATTTTATTGATCTCGCTGTACATATATCCCTCTAAATACTATACTCCCCTATAGTATATTTAAGGATTATATATGCCACACTCACCAGCAGAAAAAAAAGCCGCGTTAACTCGCGTGAGAAAAATTAAAGGGCAGCTTCTCGCATTAGAAACTGCACTTGAAAATGAAAATGAATGCGGTCAGGTATTACAACAAATTGCCGCCATCAGAGGTGCTATCAATGGCCTGATGGCTGGAGTACTCGAAAGTCATTTACGTGAAGGTCTTATGGATGCCGTCGCTTCTCCTGAAGATCAAAAAAACTCCGTTGATGATGCCATTTCACTTATCCGCACTTACCTGCGTTAATAACAAAAAGGATACACCATGAAATCTCGTGCTGCGGTCGCATTTGGGCCAGGAGAACCTTTAAAAATCGTTGAAGTTGATGTAATGCCACCTCAAGCGGGTGAAGTGCTCATTAAAATTAGTCACACCGGTGTTTGCCATACAGACGCATTTACACTTTCTGGTGATGATCCTGAAGGTGTATTCCCTGCTATTCTTGGTCATGAAGGTGCTGGTGTAGTTGTAGAGGTCGGTGAAGGTGTCACCAGTGTTAAACCGGGCGATCACGTTATTCCTTTGTACACGGCTGAATGTGGCGAATGTCTATTCTGTAAATCAGGCAAAACAAACTTATGTGTTGCAGTCAGAGCAACGCAAGGTAAAGGTTTAATGCCAGATGGAACAACACGTTTTTCTTATAACGGACAGCCTATTTATCATTATATGGGATGTTCTACTTTTAGCGAATACACTGTGGTAGCTGAAGTTTCTCTGGCGAAAATCAATCCAGAAGCCAATCACGAAGAAGTTTGCTTATTAGGTTGTGGCGTAACAACCGGTATTGGTGCGGTTCACAATACAGCAAAAGTGCAAGAAGGCGACTCTGTTGCTGTATTTGGTTTAGGAGGCATTGGTCTTGCCGTTCTTCAAGGCGCAAGACAAGCCAAAGCAGGACGTATTTTTGCTATCGATACAAATCCTGAAAAATTTGCATTAGCACGCCAATTTGGTGCAACAGATTGCTTAAATCCTAATGACTACGACAAACCCATCCAGCAAGTCCTTGTCGAAATGACACAATGGGGTGTTGACCATACTTTTGAATGCATTGGTAACACGAATGTCATGAGAGCAGCATTAGAAAGTGCGCATCGTGGCTGGGGTCAATCCATTATTATTGGTGTCGCAGGTGCTGGACAAGAGATCTCCACCCGTCCATTCCAACTAGTAACAGGTCGTTCGTGGAGAGGCACAGCTTTTGGTGGTGTTAAAGGTCGTAGCCAATTACCCGGTATGGTTGAGGATGCAATGAAAGGCGATATCGAACTTAAGCCTTTTGTTACTCATAAACTACCGTTAGAAAAAATTAATGAAGCTTTTGATTTAATGCACGAAGGTAAATCAATCCGTACAGTTATTCATTTCGATTAATCATCCTCAAACCTATGTCTCATAGGTTTGTCTTTGTTTTTAAAGGAGTCAAAATGGAAAGGATTGAACGTCATGCCTGCTTTGGTGGTTGGCAAGAAGTCTATCAACATACATCAAAGACGTTAAATTGTGAGATGAAATTTGCCATCTATCTTCCTCCTATGGAAGAAGAGCAAAAATACCCTGTTTTATATTGGTTATCAGGCTTAACCTGTAACGAACAAAACTTTATTACTAAATCAGGCGCTCAACAATTTGCGGCACAACATGGCATTATTTTAGTCGTACCTGATACCAGTCCTCGTGGTGAAAATGTCGCTGATGATAGTGCTTACGATTTAGGGCAAGGCGCAGGTTTTTATCTTAATGCGACACAATCGCCGTGGAATACTCATTACAATATGTATGACTACATTGTTGATGAACTTCCTACACTGATAGAAACGCATTTTCCTGTGACTCATCAACGTGCCATTAGTGGGCATTCGATGGGAGGGCATGGCGCATTAACGATTGCACTGCGAAATTCGGCACGCTATCGCAGTGTGTCAGCATTTTCTCCGATTGTGGCACCATCAGTTGTTCCTTGGGGTAAAAAAGCGTTTAGCGCCTATTTAGGCGATGATACGGCACAATGGCAACAATATGATACAGTGGCTTTGATTAACCAAGCAGAAAACGTGTTACCTATGCGTGTTGATGTCGGGCTAGATGATCCTTTCTATCAAGAACAACTGAAGCCTGAATTATTTTCACAAGCTTGCGATACAAAACAATTCGCTTATCAGTTGAATTTACATCAAGGGTACGATCACAGTTACTATTTTGTGGCGAGCTTTATTGGTGAGCATATTGCTTTTCATGCCAAGCATTTAAAAGCGTAACAACAATGCGATGATCTTATTGCTGGTATCCAACTCAGATCATCGCATTTCTCATTACTTAATACCTAACGCATAACGTAATGCCGCTTCTTTGGCTTTTCCTGCATGTTGAGCAGCTAAAAGGCCGAGATTTCTAACCACTTTTAAACCCGGTAATTGGTGGCTAAAGGCATGATAAAATACGTCCATGCCCGCTTGCATAACTAAATTATCAGGCATACGACGACGCTGATATTTTTTCAATAACGCCATTGAATCCCAAGGCTCAAAATGTTTTTTGGCATCAGCCACTAAGTCTAAAAAACAATCCACATCGCGGTAACCTAAATTAACGCCCTGCCCCGCTAACGGATTGATAGTGTGAGCCGCATCTCCCAACAAAATAATACCTTTATCAACATAACGACTTGCATGCTGACGCGTTAATGGGAATGAACCTGCTGCAATAGGTGTCGCTTTACCTAATCGCTCAGGAAAAGCATGTTGAATTTCTTTTTCTAACTGCGTCATTGACATATTTTGCAGTTTTCTAATTCTGTCAGGCGAGTCATACCAAACCAAACACGCCCAATTATCAAAAAGCGGCAAATAAGCGCGAGGCCCTGAAGGGTAAAAACGTTGCCATGTCCCCTTTTCAGGAGGTAACTCTGTTTTCACGGTGATCAGCATACAAGATTGACGATATTGCCAGCCATTGCTACCAATACCCGCAAATTGGCGCACTTGAGAGTTTGCACCATCCGCACCTACCACTAAATTTGTACTCACCTCACGGCCATCAGAAAGTGTTACTTTCCATTTATCATCTAAATACGTCATTTTACTTAGACTATTTGGACATAATAAAGTGATATTGCTATAACGTTCAGCCTCTTGCCAAAGGGCTAATTGCAAAATTCGGTTTTCAACCATATAGCCTAATTCAGGTAAACCTAAGCTTTTAGCATCAAAAACCACATGGGCATTTTCTTCTTCCCATGTTTCTAAGGTAAGATAAGGTGCAGAACGCATCGCTAAAACATGTTGCCATGCACCTAATTGTTTTAATAGACTAACGGACGCGCAACTAATCGCAGAAATACGGATATCAGGATGAGATGACGCATCAAAAGGTGCTGGAGACTGTCGTTCAATCATTG
>JAEYFY010000100.1 GCA_023454395.1 Pseudomonadota bacterium | reverse complement strand
GCTACACGCCCAAAATGGCGATTAACTAATAAATGCGCTAATTCATGAGGAATAACTTCTTCAATAAAATTCTGTTTATTTTCAATCAATAATGTAGGATTAATACGGATTTCCCAATTTGCATAATAGGCACTGCCTGCAATAGTTCCTCTCTGATTATAATGTAGAGTAGGTTCTGGGTAATTTGTATTAAGATAAAGATTAGCCTGCTGCAATTTTTCACGCAGTGTTCGCATAACGCTTTGCACTAAGGCGATGGGGACTCTTACCGTTTTCATGTTACAGAGCATATAGCGCCTTATACAAACACGCAATAAAAAGAAAACTTGCACAATATATAAATTAACATATTATTAAAAAGTATATTGATTATGGAGTTTACCATGACACAACGAGTTCAACCTGATTTATTAGATGCAATGAAATTGGCGGCTAATGAAGCCTCTAGCATGCTTAAGACGCTAGGAAATGGCGATCGCCTCTTATTATTGTGTCAGCTAAGTCAGGGCGAAAAAAGTGTGAGTGAATTAGAGGAGAGTTTAGGTATTCGTCAGCCGACACTTTCTCAACAGCTAACCGTTTTGCGCAATGAAGGGTTAGTGAATACTCGTCGTGATGGAAAACGTATCTTTTATTCTATTGCTGATGAAAAAGTTCTTGTACTGCTCAATACGCTTTATCAGCTTTATTGCCCTATAGCAGGTTAATTTATGAATATAGATTGGGTTCACTTTACGCCTTTAAGTGCGGCAATTGGTGGGCTTATGATAGGCGCTGCGGCCGCCAGTTTATTGTTATTTAATGGTCGTATTGCAGGAATAAGTGGTATTTTGGGGGGCGTTTTATCAACAAAACAGCAGGGAAATGGTTGGCGTTGGGCATTTTTACTTGGCATGCTAATCGCACCTACACTGTTTTATTTTTTTGATAAACCCTTATCGCCAGTGATTGAAACATCACCTTGGATGTTAATTATTGCCGGAGTGCTGGTGGGAGCAGGCACACGTTTAGGCAGTGGTTGCACAAGTGGTCATGGTATTTGCGGATTAGCACGATTATCGCGTCGTTCTATTGTTGCTGTGTTGGTATTTATGGCAACGGCATTTATTACCGTTTATATTCAGCGTCATGTGATAGGAGGCTAAGAAAATGACTAAGTTTGTTGCTTTTCTTTGTGGTCTTCTATTCAGTGCAGGATTGATTGTTGGTGGAATGAGCAATCCGCAAAAAATTCTAGCTTTTCTGGATATCACCGGAAATTGGGACCCTTCTTTATTGATAATCATGGGAGCAGGGCTGGTTGTCAGTGTGATAGGTTACCAATTAACACGCCGTAGACAACAAAGTGTATTAGCATGCCCTTTAAATATCCCGACCAATAAAGTGATTGATAAACCCTTAGTGTTAGGCAGTGCGTTATTTGGTCTTGGTTGGGGATTAGCGGGAATTTGCCCAGGCCCTGGTTTGGTATTAGTTGGTGCAGGGTTTTATCAAGGTATTTTATTTGTTCTTGCCATGATTGTAGGTTGGTTACTTGTAGGGCTTTTTCGTAAAGCGCAATAATGGCAACTTACGCTCTACATTTTAGCGAAAACGTTAAACGGGAAGCCAGTGCTTCCCGTTTGTGTTTTTAATGTATTGAACGTTATTTAAAGTCTGCATAAGGAATAAGAGGGTTTGGTGGTAAATCTAAATCACCATTCCAACCATCAAAGGAATAACGTAGATACATTAACGCATGGCTTGGGGTATAGTTTTTTGCTTGTTGAATATCGATAGCCGCACCAATAAACCAATGGGGTGTAATACGATGTTCAACTAATGCTCTTGCGGTATAGCCAAAACCATTACTGGAGTCTCCTTCATCAACAGCATCACGCTCTTGATAATAAAGCCTCATCATTTCTTCTCGATCTTCAGGGCTAAGTTCATTCATATAGCGATTAAATTTATCGAGAGAAACGAGATTTTGTAAAGGATAACGCTTTCTGTCATCCGTTTGGGAGTAAGACCAAGATACGGAGCCTGACAATTCCCAAGACCAATTTTCAGTACGTTCGCGATAATTAATCGGTAGTCCTAAAGAGACATATTTTTGAGGGCTATAATAACCACCTTGGCCTAAAGTATATCCGCTTAAGTCTTTATCATAATGCCAAAGCATCGTACTTAAGCCGACAGAAACACGGCGGTTGTTCTCATTGATAAGTTTATAATAATAGCCTCCCATACCTCGGACACTGCTATTATCTTCGACGTTTTTACCCGTGAGTTTATCGACAGAAACCTCGCCCCAATAACCCTCTTTTCCGCCTAAGTCATAGCTTGCGCTTAAACGAATGCCGCTTCTTCTTACACCGCCCCATGTTTGGTTAGTCCAAATATCTCGTTGACCACCAAAAGCAAGCATAGAACTATTCACAGGGCGACGGTGAATATCAAGTGTCCAGCCCACATTAAAAAGATCATAACTATAGGCGATTTTACCGACCCAATCAGTCACTTCAAAACCTAGCGGTGTAGTACCAAGATCCCATTGCCATTGACTATTTTCCCAGCCAATTGCAGGGCTAACACCAAAGGATTTTTGCTCTAGGGGGAAACACCCCGTGCGGTAACAAGTCCCAAATTTCGAATCATAAGGTGATGTACCCAGTTTGCCACTATTAAGATTAACTAAGTCTGCACGCCAGAAAAAACGCCCATCATAAACAGGGTGATCAAGTTGTAACATGGTGGTATGAGCGCGTAGTTTTGAGTAACCTTCGCTACCACTTGACCCCCAATAATCATGCTCAAGCGTAAATCGCCACTCTTGTTGACGATAAAGCGCGTCAGCATCAGCGCGTAAACTGCGAGATAGCCAATTATCTTTTTCGTCATTACGCATTAATGTGGTGTACTCAATATTATCTTTTGGTAGCTTATCTGTTATTCCGTCCTTGATCATCGCTTGTTGATAATAATAGTGAGCTTGCTGACTATGTTGCTCATCGCGCTGAAAACGAGCAATATCACGTAATACTAAAGGATCAGCACTGTCTGGCTCTGCTTCAATTTGTTGTGCTAAATAAGCAAAATAGTGTTGTGCTTTCTCTGTATTACCTACCTCTTTTTCTGCATTGGCGACGCGCCTAATCGCGTTGCTATTAAATTGGTTGGGAGAAAGCGTTTCTATTTTGGCAAGGTAGTATTTTGCCTGTGTCTTTTCCCCTTGTTCTAAGGCAATATCCATCGCACCTAATAATGCAGTTTCATTATTGGGTTCTAAATTCAATGCAGTATGGTAATAACTTAAGGCTTGATCGAGATTATTTCGTTCTGTAGCCCAGTTAGCTAATAGCAAATAAGTTTGAATTTTTTGCTCTGGCGGAATATGAGCAAAAAGATAATCAACAGCCTGTTGTTCTTGTCCTTTTGCGCGTAGAGACTCTGCATGTGCGACTATTTCACCAAAACGCAATCGACTATCTAACGCTTTCATGCTCTCACTGCGTTGAGATAAGGGGATCGTTTTTAGCGTATCAAGTGCTTGAGTTTCTCGCCCTGTTTTATTGAGATATAACGCATAAGCATAAAGGCGAGACGGATCATTAGGAAGACGACGATTAAGCTGATTAAAATACGCTTCAGCGATAGAGTCTTGCTGGGTAATTAATAAATCATCAGTAAGGCGATAAATATTCCAAACATCATTAGGATAATCTTTAGCAATTGCTTTACGTTTTTCAATCGCACTAAGGTATTGCTCTTTATGCTCATCATCCGCGGCTAAATCTTGTCTTATACCCGAGATAATATAACTATAATCTTCTGCCAAGTTTTTATATTGTCTTGGCGTTAAACCATTAATAAATTGTTGCGCTTTATCAGGTGACTGTTGGCGATAAAGTTTTGCGAGGCTATGTAAAGCCGCAGCATGATTGGGTTGATATTTTAAGGCTTGCAAATAATGACTTTCAGCAAGATCTAATTGGCTTTGTGCAACCGCAATGTTACCTAGACCAATATAAGGCTCGCTTTCATAAGGGCTTAACTTATTGAGTTGGTTAAAATAACGTTCAGCTAATTCATAATCTTGCTTTAATAGCGCGTCATCACCTTTTGAAAGGAGATGCCAATATTGGTTGGCCTGCAACATTGCTCGCCATTGACCACTATTATCATGATTGGGTGATAATTTTAACGCTTGTGACAGATAAAAAATAGCCGCACCACGTTGATTAGCACGAGAATAACGGACACCCAAAGCACCTACAACATCAGCATTATCAGGTTGTTGCCGTGCTTTTTGTTTTAATGTCGCAATAGGCAACGAGGCAACGTCTGTTTTAGGTTTTACCGTGGATGCGGTATGGGTTGTGCTTGTTGTAACGGCTGATTTTATTGTGGATTGTTGCTGATAGAAGCTTGCTATTTTCGCATTCTGAGGATATTGGTGATAAATATGATTAAGTCTATCTATCTTATCATCATGAGAAGAGTGCATAAGCACTTGGAGATATTCTAGCGCTAACGTCTCATCTGGAGGCATTCCGCGATAAATTTCATCGTATAAATTTAATGCATCATCATAGCGCCCAGCAGTACGGTAAAGCTGGGCTAGCTGTAATTTTTGCCGATTAACATCCGTTGTCAGTGATAAGGTTTTTATTGCACGCTGATATTGCTCCGACTGTGGAAATTGAGTACCTAATTGGGTAAATAGCTGTTGTGCTTTTGCATTGTCCTTCTGTTTTACAGCAAACTGAATTTGCATTAACAAGATATTAGGATCATTGGGTTTAATTAACGCTAAACGATGCAATGACTGAGCCACTAAAGCTTCATTTCCTGTGGATGTTCCTAATCTCATTTGCTCTTGTAAAAAGGCTTCCGTTGTCTCTTCACTGGCTTGCGTGACAGGCAAAAAGCCTGTCAGCAAAAAGAGAGCAATAACAGAGTGGCGATGTGTGTGACCAAATTGCCACATAGCTTAGTCCTTAGCCGCTAAACGAC
>JAEYFY010000098.1 GCA_023454395.1 Pseudomonadota bacterium | reverse complement strand
AGCGAATCAATTTTCGCTTCTAACTCGGCAATTGGCTGTTCAAAATCCAGAAAATTAAGACTCATAACATTCCTATTTTAGTCAAATTCTAATTCTACCTGCTCATTACCCAGCAGAGTTCGCAGATCCGTTAAAAGCATATCTGTTGGCGTTACACGCCAAGTCGCACCAAATCGTAAACGTGCGCAGGCATCATGCTTTTCAAAATAAAGATGAACCGGTATCGTGCCTGAACGATGAGGTTCTAAAACGCCGCGAAGACGATTTAATAATTGCTCATTAATTTGCCTGTCTGATAATGAGATAGCAAGTCCTCGTGCATATTTTTCACGGGCTTCGTTGATATCCATAAGTTCGCGGACTGTCATTTTAAGCCCACCATTGAAATCATCAAAGCTGACCTGCCCAGTAGCAATTAAAATCTTGTCTTGTTCTAATAAATGTTGGTATTTATCCAATGCATCAGAAAATAACATAATTTCTAAGCGACCTGAACGATCATCTAAGGTACAAACGCCAATCCGATTTCCACGTTTCGTTGTAAATACTTTAGAAGCAAGTACTAAGCCTGCTACCTTCACCATTTGACCACGAGGTGTTGGCACTAAATCTTTTAGACGCGTTCCTGCCGCATATCGTTCAATTTCTTTTAAATAACGTGTGATCGGATGACCAGTTAAATATAAACCTAGCGTCTCTCGCTCACCTTCTAAAACAACTTGGTCTGGCCATTTAGGTATATTGGCATAAGAACGCTCAACTTGCTCAGGTGCTTCAGCTAACACACCAAACATGTCCGATTGCCCTATTGCTTCAGCCTTAGCATGTTGGTCTGCGGCTTTTAACGCATCTTCTAATGAAGACATTAAAGCAGCACGATGAGGCCCTAGCTTATCGAATGCGCCTGACATTATCAGTTTTTCCATCACTCGGCGATTCAATTTTTTCGTTTCTGTTCTAGCACAGAGATCAAAAATATCTTTAAAATGACCGCCTTGCTGACGCGCCTCTACAATCGCTTCAATCGGCCCTTCACCCACACCTTTAATGGCACCAATACCATAAACGATTTCACCTTCATCATTTACGTGGAAATGATAAAGACCGCTATTAATATCAGGAGGAAGAACCTTTAAGCCCATTCTCCAACATTCATCAACCAATCCCACCACTTTTTCAGTGTTATCCATATCTGCCGTCATTACAGCAGCCATAAATTCAGCTGGATAGTGGGCTTTTAGCCATAATGTTTGATAAGAAACTAATGCATACGCTGCTGAGTGTGATTTATTAAATCCATAACCGGCGAATTTCTCCACCAAGTCAAAGATCCTCATAGCAAGCTCACCATCGACACCGTTTTTAATAGCACCTTCTTCAAAAACAGAGCGTTGCTTTGCCATTTCTTCAGGTTTTTTCTTACCCATTGCGCGTCGTAACATATCCGCGCCACCTAGCGTATATCCCGCAAGAACCTGTGCAATTTGCATAACTTGTTCTTGGTATAGGATAACACCATAGGTTGGTTCTAGAACTGGCTGTAAGCTTTCATGCTGCCATTTAACATCAGGATATGAAATCTCTTCAACACCGTGTTTACGGTCAATAAAGTTATCTACCATGCCTGACTGCAATGGCCCCGGACGAAATAGGGCAACAAGTGCAATCATATCTTCAAAACAGTCAGGACGTAGGCGTTTGATGAGATCTTTCATACCACGAGATTCCAACTGGAATACCGCGGTCGTTTCTGAACGCTGCAACATGTCAAAACTGCGCTGATCCGTTAATGGGATCGCCGAAATATCAACAGGTTCGAGTGACTTTTTAGCACGTCGGGCATTAATCATCTCTAATGCCCAGTTAATAATGGTTAGTGTTCTTAAACCTAAGAAGTCGAATTTAACAAGACCTGCGTATTCAACGTCGTTCTTATCAAATTGTGTAACGGGATTATTCCCCTCTGCATCACAATAAAGTGGCGCAAAATCGGTGATTTTCGTTGGTGAAATAACGACACCACCGGCGTGCTTACCCGCATTACGTGTTACCCCTTCTAATTTACGAGCCATATCAATAAGAGATTTAACCTCTTCGTCGGCTTCATAAATTTCGGGTAATTGAGGCTCCGCTGCAAACGCTTTTTCTAGCGTCATACCCGGATCAGGAGGAACGAGTTTTGAAATTCTATCAACAAAACCGTAAGGGTGCCCTAAAACACGTCCAACATCACGAATAACGGCTTTTGCCGCCATCGTACCAAATGTAATGATCTGAGATACAGCATCCCGTCCATACATTTCAGCAACGTGGTCGATAACTCTATCGCGTTTTTCCATACAGAAATCGACGTCAAAGTCAGGCATCGAAACACGTTCAGGATTAAGAAAACGTTCGAAAAGTAAGTCAAACTCAAGAGGATCAAGATCCGTGATTTTCAGCGAATAAGCTACTAGTGAACCCGCACCAGAACCTCGCCCTGGGCCAACAGGAACACCGTTATCTTTAGACCACTGAATAAATTCCATCACGATAAGGAAGTAACCAGGGAATCCCATCTGGTTAATTACTTTCAGCTCGATATCAAGGCGCTCATCATATTCAGGGCGTCTTTTTTGTCGTTCTTCAGGATCTGGAAATAAAAAGGCTAAACGTTCTTCTAAACCTTCTTGCGATTTTTTAACAAGGAAATCTTCTGTACTCATATCCCCTGTTGGGAATTGTGGAAGAAAATATTCCCCTAAACGGATCGTGACATTACAGCGTTTAGCGATTTCAACACTGTTTTCTAATGCTTCAGGTATATCAGCAAATAATTCACACATTTCTTCTTCTGTGCGCATATATTGCTGAGGGCTATAATTCTTAGGACGTTTGGGATCAGATAACGTAAAACCATCATGAATGGCGACACGAATTTCATGTGCGTCAAAATCATCACTGTCGAGAAAACAGACATCATTGGTTGCAACGACAGGCAAACCTTTTTCAGAAGCCAGAGCGACTGCTTCATGAAGATAAGTTTCCTCATCAGCACGACCGGTACGAATAAGTTCTAGATAATAACTATCGGGAAAATGAGTTTGATAATACTCAAGGCACTGATCAACTAAAGCGCGATTTCCACGAAGTAGAAACTTACCCACATCCCCCATTCTGCCGCCAGAAAGCAACAATAGCCCTTCTTTATAGGTTGTTAACCACTCTTGTTTAATTGTCGGGCCAACAGCACCATAACCGTGTTTATAAGCTTCTGAAATCAGTAAAGTGAGGTTTTGGTAACCTACATTATTACGGGCAAGAATAGTCAGATGAGCATATTCGTCACCTAATAATTCAGTTTCAAGGTAAACATCAGCACCAATGATAGGTTTAATGCCAGCACCATGTGCAGCACCATAAAATTTCACTAACCCACATAAGTTAGTGAAATCAGTAATCGCAAAAGCAGGCATTCCCAGCGAAGCCACTTTCTTCACAAGAGGCCCTGTTTTTGCCAATCCATCGATCATTGAATAATCGCTGTGTACCCTAAGATGGATAAAACGAGGATCTGCCATAGTGTTTAATTACTCTGTGGATTACTTTAAATTTAAAGCATGTTTTACAGGCGCAAAACTTTTTCGATGATAGGGTGTTGCCCCTAATAAGGCTAGTTTTTCCATATGGAAAACAGTTGGATACCCTTTATGTTTAGCAAAACCATAATCAGGGTAAAGCTTATCTAACTCTTCCATTTCTCTATCACGAGTCACTTTAGCAAGAATAGAAGCTGCACTAATTTCTTGAACTAAACTATCACCTTTTATAACTGCTTGAGAGGACATCGGTAATTTAGGGCAACGATTACCATCAATTAAGACCATATCAGGTGTTATTGATAATCCCGCAACAGCACGTTCCATTGCTTTCATGGTTGCCCAAAGAATATTTAATTCATCAATTTCTTCAGGCTCTGCACGACCTATCGCCCAGCATAATGCTTTTTCTTTTATTTCGTCATAAAGCGCATTACGCTTTTTTTCTGTTAGCTTTTTGGAGTCTGCTAATCCTTTAATTGGATTTGCTGGGTCAAGAATAACGGCAGCGGTAACGACTGCGCCGACTAATGGACCTCGACCAACCTCATCAACTCCAGCAATAAACTTTGCTTTTGGATATACAAATTCCATTATTTCTCTGCCAATTCTAATACTGCATTTGCTGCTTGTTCATCCGCATTACAACGAATGTCACTATGTAGCTGTAAAAATATCTCTTTTAATTGATGCACTTTTTCTTCATCGGTTAAAAGAGGTAAAAGTTGTTGTGCTAATGCTGAGGGTTCACACTCTTCTTGCAATAGTTCTTTGATAATTTCTCGGCCAGCTAACAAGTTAGGTAACGAGACATAAGGCGTTTTAACTAACCTTTTTGCTAGCCAGAAAGTAAATGGCTTCATGCGATAGCCAACAACCATCGGGCATTTCGTTAACATGCATTCTAATGCAGCCGTACCTGATGCTAACAATGTCGCATCGCTGGCTATCATTGCTTCTCTTGCTTGCCCATCAAGAAGTTGTATTTCAAGTTCTGGTGCCACATTTTGATATATCTGTTCAAATTGAGTTCGCCGCTTAGCATTAACTAATGGCACAACAATATGAAGGGCGGGGATCTGCTGTTTTAGTAACTGCGCTGTTTTTATAAAATCAGCACTTAGCATTTCAACTTCAGCATGACGACTACCGGGAAGAAGTGCTAAACAAGGGGTTTCTTCAGGTATCCCTAGATGTTCACGAGCAGCCTTTTTATCTGGATTTAAAGGTATGGCATCAGCCATTGTATGACCAATAAAACGACAAGGAACCTGATACTTATCATAAAACGCTTTTTCAAAAGGTAGAAAAGCTAAGACAAGATCTGTCGCTTTAGCAATTTTGAAAACACGTTTTTGACGCCAAGCCCACACAGATGGACTGACATAGTGAATAGTTTTGATCCCTTTTTGCTTTAAGCGACCTTCAAGAGTGATATTAAAATCAGGTGCGTCGATCCCCACGAAAACATCAGGTTTTAATTCTGAGAATCGTTGAGTGAGATCTTTTCTGATCTTTAATAAGCGAGGTAATCGTTCAAGAACTTCAACGATCCCCATGACGGCAAGCTCTTCCATCTCATACCAAGCTTCACAACCTTCAGCTTGCATAAGAGGCCCAGCAACACCAACAAAGCGAACATTGGGATGCATTTGTTTTAGAGCGCGGATTAATCCCGCGCCCAAGATATCACCAGACGTTTCACCAGCAACTAAGCCGATAACTAACGGACTCTGAGTAGTAGATAATTGGCCTGACAAGGTCATATCCTAATTAGCGAATGATACCGCGGTTAGATTTTGCTGAGTTTTCCAGAAAATCACTGAACAGTTTGACATGCGGATTATTATTATCAGCAACCAATTGTTCAATCTCTTCACGCGCTTCTTCCAGTGTTTTACCATTACGGTAAAGTACTTTGTAAGCATTACGAATTGCATGAAGATCTTCTTTAGCAAAACCTCTGCGCTTTAATCCTTCAATATTCAGCCCATAAGGCGTCGCGTGGTTTCCTTGTGCAATAACAAAAGGAGGAACATCTTGTGCCACGCCTGAACATCCACCGACCATCACATGGGAGCCAATTTGGCAAAACTGATGAACAGCGCTCATGCCACCGATAATCACAAAATCACCTAAAGTGACGTGACCACCTAATGTGCCGTTATTTGCAATAATACAACGATCACCAATGATACAATCATGTGCGACGTGGGTATTAATCATCAGCAGATTATCGTTACCAATTTTTGTGATATTGCCGCCTTGGGTGGTTCCACGGTGGATAGTCACACTTTCACGAATAAGGTTTCGATCACCAATAATGACTTGCGTTGGTTCACCACGATATTTCAGATCCTGATTAACTTCACCGATAGAAGTAAATTGATAAATCTGATTATCTCGGCCAATGCGAGTATGCCCATTGATAACAACGTGAGATTTAATATCAGTACCTTCACCAATCTCAACATTAGCACCAATGACGCAAAAAGGGCCAATGCGAACATTAGCACCAATTACCGCACCCTCTTCAATAATTGAGGAAGGGTGAATTACTGCGGATTTATCTATCATAGGCTAGACCTCACGGCGGCGAGCGCACATCATTTCAGCTTCGCAAGCAATTTCCCCATCAACTTTAGCGACGCCTTTAAAGCGAGCAACACCACGACGTTCTTTAATGAATTCTACCTCTAGGATCATTTGATCCCCAGGTAAGACAGGACGTTTAAAGCGAGCACCGTCAATAGCAGCAAAATAGTAGAGTTCACCAGGTTCCAGCTTTCCTACGCTTTTGAATGCTAAAATACCCGTTGCCTGTGCCATGGCTTCGAGGATCAATACGCCCGGGAAAATTGGTTTTCCTGGAAAGTGACCTTGAAAGAAAGGCTCATTAAAAGATACATTTTTTACTGCTCTTAGAAATTTCTTTTCTTCAAAATCAAGGACACGATCAACCAATAAGAATGGGTAACGGTGTGGAAGTAAATCTAAAATTTCTTCGATTTGCAGAGTATGATTCTCACTCATTGCAATACTCTTCCTGTCTAATAAAACTGAGTCTAATTAATAATGACACGACCTGCTGTGACTCAAAAGTGAGTTAACCCGCAGGTCGCAAAATGGGTAACATTCGTCAATGACGTATATTGTTACTTGTCGCTACTTTCTACTTGACGTTCAAGCGACTTGAGCCTTTTTTGCATTTCATCAATTCGCAACACAAGTGCTGCGGTTTTACGCCATGCTTTATTCGATTGCAGTGGAATTCCTGAAGAATAAACACCCGGCTCAGTGATAGGACGCATTACCATGCCCATACCTGTTACCGTGACTTTATCACAGATTTCCATGTGACCATTGATAACACTTGCTCCACCAATCATACAATAGCGACCTATTTTCAGGCTGCCCGCCATGATGACACCACCCGCAACAGCGGTATTATCACCAATAATGACGTTATGTGCGATTTGGCACTGGTTATCAATGATAACACCATTACCGATAACTGTGTTATCTAATGCGCCTCGGTCAATTGTAGTACATGCACCGATTTCAACGCGATCACCAATCACCACTGAACCTAATTGTGGAATTTTGATCCAATTACCACGTTCATTAGCATAACCAAAACCATCTGAACCAATCACAGTACCTGATTGAACCAAACAATCTTTACCAATGATAACTTCATGATAAACAGATACATTTGCCCATAAACGGCTATTATCACCAATATGTGCTTTTTTACCCACAAAACAACCGGCACCAATCACAACATTATCACCAAGAATAACATCAGATTCGATAACGGCATTTGCACCCACTGATACATTTTTTCCTAATTTAGCATCAGGAGAAATAACAGCACTTGGGTGAATATCCTGTGCTGGCTGCGGTGTTGTATCCATAATCTGCGCCATTTGAGCATAGGCAAGATACGGGTTTTTCACCACAAGTGCGGCAACGGGACAAAATGGAAGATCAGCCTCTGTTAATACAACGGCAGCAGCCTGACATTCACTTAATTTTTCACGATAGCGACTATCAGAAAGAAATGTAATTTGTTCGCTATTTGCTAGGCTCATTGAAGCAAGACCGGCGATAGTGATATCACCATCGCCGTGTAACTGTGCATTCAACTGCTGAGCAAGATCAGCTAATCGAATTGAAAACATCTATTATTTAACCTGTTTTTGAACCTGAGCAGTAATATCTTTACCATCTGCGAAATAAGGTACAGTGTTAGCATCAAGGATCACATCATAGCCTTCTTTCTTCGCTACTGCATCAACAGCGTCTAATACACGTTTCATGATTTTATTGCGTTCTTCAGCTTGACGACGGCTAAAGTCTTGCTCAAAAGCTTGTGCTTTTTGTGCATATGCTTCACGTTTAGCAACCAGATCTTTCTCTGTATTTGCACGTTGTGTTGCATTCATCGTTGGTGCGTCTTTTTGATATTTCTCAACAGCTGTCTGTAATGATTTACCTAAATTCTGCAATTCAGTGTCACGTGATTTGAATTCATTTTCCAATTGTTTCTCTACCGCATCACGGTTAGGAATTTGTTGGAGAACTTGACCGATGTTCACAACACCTACTTTATCTGCGGCTTGAACACCTGCTGACATGGTCAATGCCATTCCTAGGGCAGCGGCACATAACAATTTTTTCACGATTAAACTCCTTAAAACCAAAAATAATTTTTTGTCAGAAATCGGATGCCTTTTTCAGCATTGTGAATCAGGCATCAACTTTACTTACATCGCTACCACGTTCTACCAATATTAAACTGGAATTGCTCTGATTTATCGCCTTCGTAATCTTTTATTGGCTTAGCATAAGAGAATACTAACGGACCTAAAGGAGATAACCATTGTAACGCAACACCGGTTGAAACACGTATATCACTTGCACGGCTATAATCAGGCATACCTGCTGTCCAAGCTGAGTTAGTGCTACTCCACTTAGTATCCCACACCGTACCTGCATCAACAAACAGAGACGTTCTGACTGAAGATGAGTATTTATCATCTACAAATGGCGTTGGAGTGATCAGCTCAAAACTTGCCACCGCCATTGCGTTACCACCGATAGCATCGCTAGATGGCTCACCCGGTTTTGGTGATACTACACCGTCTTTTTTCTGCAAATAAATCGCTTTAGGGCCGATATTATTTGAGCGGAAACCACGAACTGTGCCAGAACCACCTGCATAGAAGTTTTCATAGAATGGTAATTCTTTACCACCTAAACCATCGCCGTAGCCTAAACGCCCTTTAAGTAAGGTTACCCAAGACTCTTTCTCATTAATTGGGTAATAGTACATACCGTCCCAAGTAACTTTATAGTACTTGTTGTCAGAGCCAGGTATAGTCACACGTCCACTTAAGTTACTTCTCGCACCTGAGGTTGGGAAGAAACCTTTGTTTAAGTTATTAAATGTCCAACCCAGACTGACAGTATAGTCATCAGCGTTAAACGATTCACGTTTATCAAAGCCAGGATTTTCACCCATACTTTCTAGGTAGCGCCACATAGCAACCTGCGGTTCCATACGTGATAGACCATTATGAGTATAGCCTAAGCCAAGACGTGCTGAGTTATATTCATTAATTGGGAAGCCTAATGTACCATCTAGACCATAAGATTTATTGGTATAACCTGATAAATCAGCATCATTAGCGCGGAAGTCATTATAGAAAACTCGACCGCCTAAACTCACACCATTAACGGTAAAGTATGGGTCAGTCACAGATAATTCTGCATAAGTTGAGTAATCATTTTTACTCGCATTAATAGCAACTGCGTTACCTGTACCTAACCAGTTATCTTGAGTAACACCCACTTGGAAGCTCACACCACTTTCAGTACCGAAACCGACACCAAAGTTAAGGGAGCCTGTGTTACGCTCTTTTACGCGATAAACGATATCAACCTGATCAGGAGAACCAGGAATACGCTGAGTTTCTGTTTCAACCGTTTCAAAATAACCTAAACGATTTAAACGCTCTTTACCTTGTTCAACTAAATCGCTACCTAACCATGCACCTTCCATTTGACGCATTTCACGACGTAAAACAGAGTCTTTAGTGATGTCATTACCAGCGAAACGGACTTGACGAACATAGAAGCGGTTTCCTGCATCTACGTTTACATGCAGTTTCACGGTTTTATTTTCATCATTAATTTCAGGGTTTGTCATAACGCGAGGATAAGCATAGCCATAACGACCTAACAGATTTTTAATATCATTTTCTGTTTTAGTGACTTGCGCGCCATTATAAAGAGAGCCAGGTGCAATTTCGATAAGCTCTTCAATTTGTTTAGTATAACCCGCTGTATTACCATTGACCTCAGTATTTTCTACTGTGTATTTATCACCTTCTTTCAGGTTAATGGTAATGTAAATTCCTTTTTTGTCTGGCGTTAAACTAACATTCGTCGATTCAATATCAAAACGTGCATAACCACGATCAAGATAGAAGCTTCTTAATGTTTCTAAGTCACCAGCCAATTTTTGCTTCTGATATTTTTCATCAGCCGCTAAGTTCCACCAAGGAACATCATCACGTAATTGGAAGCGGTTAACTAACTCAGCCGTAGAAAATGCTTTATTACCAACAATGTTGATTTGCTGAATAGTTGCTGAAACACCCTCTGCAAACACGAGTTTTAAGTCAACACGATTACGAGGAAGAGGTGTAACAACCACTTTTACAGTTGCATTATATTTACCAACACTATAATAGAAATCTTCAAGCCCTTTCTCGATATTCGCTAGCATTGTACGGTCAAGCGTTTCACCAATACGAATGTTAGAAGCATCAAGGTTCTGTTTTAGCATCTCTTCCTTGATTGCTTTGTTACCAGAGAAAGTAATGCTGGCAATAGTTGGACGCTCTTTTACTTGAACAATCAGAGTATTTCCGTCACGCAGGACACGAACATCATCAAAGTTTCCTGTCGCAAATAATGAACGGATAGTTCGGCTGATATCATCATTACCGACCGAGTCTCCAACCCGGACAGGCATGTTCAGTAATGCTGCACCAACGGCGACGCGTTGAAGACCTTCAAATTGAATGTCCTGAACTACGAATCCGTCTGAACCGTATGCAGTGGCGCTGCCCAGCAGCAGCGACGCTATAAGCAACTTTTTCATCGCCATCGTTGTTTTGTGTTTTCCTAACCGGTCCCTGCTTACCAATTATAAGCGAGAGAAATCATTGAAAAGTGCAAGTCCCATTAAAAGCATCAGTGCCATAATACCAATACGATAACAGAAATCTTGTACACGCTCAGATACCGGCCCTCCCTTTATCTTCTCGATAACCAGGAAAAGCAGGTGCCCGCCATCTAGGACAGGCAGGGGAAACAAGTTAATGATCCCCAAATTGACACTGATAAGCGCCATAAACATCAAATAATAAATAAAACCAGAATCAGCAGACATTCCTGCGCCTTTCGCGATAGAAACAGGTCCACTAAGGTTAGTTAATTTGACGTCACCTACGACTAACTTGCCAATCATTTTGACAGTTAAACCCATCAACTGCCATGTTTTATCAGATGCTTCATAGAGCGCTGAAAATGGGTTGTATTGCTGCATTATCAAATATTGCTCATCAGGAGGTAATATTTGCAATTGCGCACCAACTTGCCCGACTTCAGTACCATCTTTCAGTGCAACAGCTGTCGGTGTAATATTTAACATCAACGAAGAGCCGTTACGTTCAACAAGAAGCTCCAAGACCTTATTTGGACTTTGTCGAACAAAATAAGTAAATGGATGCCATGTATCAATTGGCTGACCGTCAACTTTAACGATACGATCCCCTGCCTGTAAACCCGCTTTTTCAGCAGCGGAGCCTTCCGTAACTTCAATAATCTTTGAGTCTAATCGTGCGCCAACAGGCATTATCCCTAGGGACAAGATAGGATCTTGTTTTTCGGGGTCAAAACTCCATTGTTGTAAATTCAGTATATTCTCACTCTCAGAAAGAGAATTTGGATCTGAAACAACGAATGAAACCTCTTTGGCACCAATTTGACCAACTAACGCTAAACGAACTGCATTCTGATCAGGCGTTTCGATACCTGCAACGGATTTTAGTTCCATTCCAGGCGTTAATTTTGCTTGTTCTGCGATAGAATTCGGACGAATGTCTGCAATTATAGGTTTTAATGCAGGAACACCTATCATAAAAACTATCCAATAGGCGACTATCGCTAACAAAAAATTGGCAATAGGTCCTGCGGCAACAACCGCAGCACGTTGGCCAACTGTTTTATTATTAAATGCAAGATGACGGCGCTCAGGTGCAACCTCAGCAACTCTTTCATCTAACATTTTTACATAGCCACCCAAAGGTATCCATGCGATAACAAATTCAGTGCCATGTTTATCTATTTTGCGCCAAATTGCTTTTCCAAAGCCAATAGAAAAACGCTCAACATAAATACCACAGCGCCTAGCTACCCAAAAATGCCCAAATTCATGTACCGTAATTAAAATACCTAAAACGATAATAAACGCGGCAAGATTCCACAGGATACCCATTACTTACCTTTATAGTTTAAAGCCAGAAGAAATCAGAAAGACCAATCCTGCAAAGACTGGGATAGCCGCAGTCAAACTATCAATTCTATCAAGCACACCGCCATGCCCCGGTATCAATTGGCTACTGTCTTTAATGCCTGAAACACGTTTAAACATGCTTTCAGCTAGGTCACCAAATACGGATACTATGACAACAACGCCAGATATTAATAACAAGTTATTGGGGACTTCAGTCACAGGTGCAAAATAAGTAAATAACCACGATGCAATACCTGCCGTAATCAACCCACCAACTAACCCTTCAAGGGTTTTACCTGGGGATACTTTAGGTGCCATCTTATGTTTCCCGATTAAACGCCCGAAAGCATAAGCACCAGAGTCAGCAGCCCAAACTAATAACATGACATACAGTAACCACCATGCGCCTGTATAAGTGTCAGTGTTATAACCCAACATACGCAGCGCCATCATGCCACAATAAAAAGGAACAATCGTCAATATACCGAACAATAGCTTAATAAAAACTGAATTTTTCCACATATTGGCTGAATTAGGATAACTTACAACTAATAAAATTGCTGCTACCCACCAAATTAAACCCGCCCACAAACCATTTTTTATCATTGGAGTGTCTAGTAGGTGGTCAAAATTAGGTAAAGAAAACTGCATAATCACTAACAATGCAGCAAAACCGATCCCTGTCGCAATACGTTTACCTTGAGAATGCCAGCCAATAAATTGCGCCCATTCCCAACCCGCTAAGCCTGATATTGCGATAATGACCAATCCAAAACCTGCTGGAGGAAGTAGAAATAGTGCAGCAATAACAATAGGGATTAAAATTAATGCAGTGATGACACGATACTTAAGCAAGTTATCCTCCCAGATTTATAGTATCTGTTTCTGATGTAGTACCACCGAAACGTCTTTCCCGTTTAGCAAAAGCATCTAATGCATTCTGAAAAACTTGTTCATCAAAATCAGGCCATAAAACCTGTGTAAAATACAGCTCAGCATAAGCAATCTGCCAAATAAGAAAATTACTTATACGATGCTCGCCACCTGTACGAATAACAAGATCGACATCAGGCTGATCCTGCAAACAAAGATGTGAAGATATTGTATTTTCATTAATATCGTCGAGACTAATTTCCCCTTTTGCGAGGGATGTTGCTAATTGTTTTACGCTTTGAGTAATATCCCATCGACCGCCATAATTAGCCGCAATATTTAAATTAAGCCCTGTATTATTCGCAGTGAGCGCTACAGAACTTTTAATTCGATCTTGTAAACGGCGGCTAAAACGGCTGATATCACCAATGACAGTCAATTTAACATTATGTTTATGCAGGCTTTTCACTTCGTTATCTAAAGCAAAAACAAATAACTCCATGAGAGAACTGACTTCCTGCTCTGGTCTATTCCAATTTTCGCTACTAAATGCATATAACGTTAGTGATTCAATTTTGTGTTTTACGGAAAAGCTAACCGCATCCCGAACTGCTTTAATTCCCGCGCGATGCCCCGTTACTCGGAGTTTCCCTTGCTTTTTAGCCCAGCGTCCATTGCCATCCATAATGATAGCAACATGCTTTGGTTTTGATGCGGATGAATCGTCACTGGATAAGTTCACTCAATTTAACCCTTTGCTAATCTGATACTAATACAGACAGTCCTCTTCGGATAACCTATGCACAAAAAAAAACCGTGTCACCCACGGCCTTTGGCAAAGCCTCAAAGTTGCTAAAGCAATAGCCTTAGTAATGAACTGTTAATTTTCATTATTGTCTTTAGTGATTCGGCAACTATACCATTAGCCAGAAAGACGAACAAACACCCTATATTAAATATAATCACCATTATACAAATTGAGTGATTATCTG
>JAEYFY010000079.1 GCA_023454395.1 Pseudomonadota bacterium | reverse complement strand
GAGTGGTTCCATTCAGTAAGACTACCCTTTATTATCCCTGAACACTTCGCATTAGCAACAGGAACAGCACAGATTTCATGTACAATTCTGTCTCATTTTATATAGGGCTCCGTTATATGCGGGGTCGCGCGGTCGATAAATTCGGTCGCTTCGTCTCATGGCTATCCGCTTTAGGGATTATGTTAGGTGTAGCGGCACTGATCACAGTGACTTCTGTCATGAATGGCTTTGAACGTTTATTGCAAGAAAGCATTCTTGCTTATATTCCACAAGCCATTGTGACATCACCTAGCGGACAATTACCCCGCGATCCAAATATAGCTGAAAGATTACTGACGCGTGAAGGTATCATAAACGTTACCCCTTTAGTAGAAGGCGATGTTGTTTTGCAAAGTAAAGACAATATCAGCGTTGGTGTCATGCTGGGTATAGAAAAAGCGCAAGATGAACCCTTAACGAAACATATTCGTTATGGCGATTTTTCTATGCTGAAAGCAGGGGATTATGGTGTCATTTTAGGCAGTGGTCTTGCTAAACAGTTAAAAGCAAAAGAAGGAGATAGCATCCGCCTTATTGTGCCAAGTGTAAGCCAATTAACGCCAATGGGAAGATTACCTAGCCAACGGTTATTTACTGTTAAAGGCATTTTCCAAAGTGGTGGCGATGCAGATGCCTCTCAAATCTTAGTTAATCAGCAAGATGCGGCACGTTTAATGCGTTATCAGCCGGGTAATATTACAGGATGGCGTCTTTTCTTTACTGATCCTCTCAATATTGAAAAATACAGTACACAATCTTTAGATAAAAATCTAAGTTGGAGAGATTGGCGCGAACGTAAAGGTGAATTTTTCCAAGCCGTTAAAATGGAAAAAAATATGATGGGATTATTATTAAGCTTAATTATAGCAGTGGCGGCTTTTAATATTATTACTTCACTTTCTTTGTTGGTCATGGAAAAACAAGGTGAAGTCGCTATTTTGCAAACGATGGGTTTAAAACGCTCTCAGATTATGTCCATTTTTATGCTACAAGGGGCAGGTGCAGGTATTTTAGGGGCGGTAGCTGGTGGTTTGTTAGGCGCATTACTCTCAAGTCAATTAAACGTCATTATGCCGGCGGTAGGACTTATTCCTCAAGGTGTAGAATTGCCCGCAACACTTGATTGGGGACGCGTCTTTATGATTGGTTTCTCCGCTATTATCATTTCCCTTTTATCCACTTTATACCCGTCTTGGCGGGCCGCGGCTATTCAGCCAGCAGAGGCGCTACGTTATGAGTAATTCTTCTTTGAATAAACAACCCATGGCATCAGAAAAACAAATGCAAATTAATAAAGATGGTTTATTGGATTGCCACGCCCTATGTAAACAATACCAAGATGGTTCTATTTCCACACAAGTGCTGAAATCAGTCTCTTTTAAAATGGATAAGGGCGATTTTCTTGCCATAGTGGGAAGTTCAGGCTCCGGAAAAAGTACCTTATTACATTTGTTGGGTGGATTAGATTCACCCACATCAGGCGAAGTCTTTTTTAAAGGACAATCACTTAATAAATTATCTTCTTCTGAAAAGGCTGATCTACGTAATAGCCAATTGGGTTTTATTTATCAATTTCATCATCTATTGCCTGATTTTACCGCACTTGAAAATGTTGCTATGCCACTGATGATTGGTGGTACGAGCGCTTCTGTGGCGAAAGAAAAAGCAATGTCTTTACTTGAAGCGGTTGGGTTAAAGGATCGCGCTCATCATCGTCCTTCAGAGCTTTCTGGTGGTGAGAGACAACGCGTTGCGATTGCGAGAGCATTAGTAAACGATCCTGCATTAGTTCTTGCCGATGAACCAACGGGTAATCTAGACCAGAAAAACGCAGAAGGGATTTTCGAATTGTTGATTAAGTTAAACAAAGAAAAACAAACAGCTTTTCTGGTTGTAACGCATGATTTATCACTGGCTGCTCGTTTTCAGCGCCAACTTGAAATGAAAGATGGTCAACTACAGTCACAAAACGCAATTTCAGGAGTGAAATAATGGCGCAATTGCCACTTGCATTAGTGACCGCATTACGTTTTTCAAGAGGGCGAAAACGTGCGGGAATGGTTTCTTTAATTTCAGTTATTTCAACACTGGGCATTATGCTTGGGGTTGCCGTCTTAATTATTGGTCTAAGTGCCATGAATGGCTTTGAGCGTGAATTAAAAAACCGCATTTTATCAGTGGTGCCTCACGGACAAATTTATTCAGTAGAACAGCCATTTGTACAATGGCAATCAGCATTACCTCGTATTGAAAATACCCAAGGTGTTGTCGCTGCTGCTCCTTATATTTTACTTACTGGATTGTTAGAAAAAGGAACAGAGTTAAAGGCAGTGCAAGTCATGGGTGTCTCATCTGAAAAACAAGGTGATATCAGCCTATTGCCTCGATATGTACAAAACAATGCATGGCAAGATTTTAAGGCAGGTAAGCAACAAATTATTATCGGGCAAGGTGTTGCCGATGCATTGAAAATAAAACAAGGTGATTGGCTCACCGTGTTAATTCCTAATAATGACGATCCTACTAAATTATTACAGCCTAAACGTATCCGTTTACAAGTGAGTGGTATCTTTAAATTAAGTGGGATGCTCGATCATCAATTAGCCTTAATTCCTTTAGCCGATGCTCAGCAATATATGGATTACGGGCACGGTATTACAGGAATTGAAGTGAAAACAGTTGATCCTTTTTTCGCGAATGAAATTATTCATAATGCGGGATTAAACAGTAAAGAATATGTCTATGCTAAAAGCTGGATAAGTGACTACGGCTATATGTATAGCGATATTCAGATGATCCGTAGCATTATGTATTTATCGATGATCTTAGTGATTGGTGTTGCTTGTTTTAATATTGTTTCAACGCTGATTATGGCGGTAAGAGATAAAAGTAGTGATATTGCTATTTTACGAACGTTAGGTGCGCGAGATAGCCATATTCGTAATATCTTTTTATGGTACGGTTTATTATCAGGCATGATTGGTTGTGTCACGGGTGTGATATTGGGTGTCTTGGTTGCTTATAATTTAACGCCATTAGTGTCTGTTATTGAATCATTAACGGGGCACAGCGTGTTGTCTGGTGATGTTTATTTCGTTGACTTTCTACCTTCAGAAGTTCATTTAATTGACGTTTTCTCTGTATTTATTACCACTGTGATCTTAAGCCTGATTGCAAGTTGGTATCCTGCACGCCGAGCCACTAAACTAGATCCTGCAAGAATTTTAAGTGGACAATAAGTTTATTGACATACACAGAAGAAAAAACGCTTAAACTAGTGAAGATAAGAAACGCGATATTTAAATTTGAAAACCAAGGATTGTAATGATGAAACTTAAACTTCGTCATCGTCGGCTTAGAAAGTTTCGTAAAATTAAAAGTTTACGTAGACAACATTCACGTTGTCGCTATTTTCATCTAACCCATAAAACGGAACATGAAATGAATTTACCCAAAGTTGTCGTATTAACAGGGGCTGGCATTTCGGCTGAATCAGGAATTAAAACATTCCGATCAGAAGATGGATTGTGGGAAG
>JAEYFY010000045.1 GCA_023454395.1 Pseudomonadota bacterium | reverse complement strand
TCAAACTCGTCAGGACTGACGTAGCGTTGAACAGGAAGATGGTGACGACTTGGCTGTAAATATTGCCCTAATGTCAGCATCGTTACCCCATGTTTACGCAGATCACGCATAACGTCAATAATTTCTTCGTTAGTTTCCCCAAGACCGACCATTAAACCCGACTTAGTAGGAATATTTGGGTGAGCTTGCTTAAAACGTTCTAATAATGTCAATGACCATTGATAGTTAGCGCCTGGACGTACTTGACGATAAACGCGAGGAACGTTCTCTAAGTTATGGTTGAAGACATCTGGTGGTGTGTCTGTGAGGATCTCAAGTGCTTTATCCATACGCCCACGGAAGTCAGGAACTAATGTTTCAATGCGGATCGTTGGATTTTTTGCACGAATTGCAGCAATACAATCAGCAAAATGTTGAGCGCCGCCATCCCGTAAATCATCGCGGTCTACAGAAGTAATTACGACGTAACGTAACCCCATATCTTTGATCGTTTGAGCGAGTTTTTCTGGCTCTTGTGGATCGGGAGCATTTGGGCGACCATGAGCCACATCGCAGAATGGGCAACGGCGTGTACAGATCGCGCCCAAGATCATAAAGGTTGCTGTTCCGTGGTTAAAGCACTCTGCAAGGTTAGGGCAAGAGGCTTCTTCACAGACAGAATGAAGACCATTTTTACGCATTGCTGCTTTGATACCCTGAATTTTACTTGAGTCAGCGGGTAGCTTTATTTTCATCCAATCAGGTTTGCGTAGCAGTTGTTCTCGTTCTGTAGCGACTGTTTTAACAGGAATAAGTGCCATTTTATCGGCGTCGCGATATTTAACTCCGCGTTCCATCTGAATAGGTTTACTCATAATTGTGCCAGTTCCAGTTATCTAGAGTGATTAACACGATGTGACTGAGGTAATCAGGGTTTTAAAAAAATATGACAAATGTTAAAAAAATTATAGCATTTTTATTGCTGTGGTTGAAATCCTAGTTGTGTACAAAAATGCTTAACTAATAACGGTGCTACCTGTGACGTTGTCGTGTTCGGTGCAAAATCAATTAACTGCGTCATTTTTAGATCAGAATAACCACAAGGATTTATTCGTGTAAAAGGCGATAAATCCATATCGATATTGAGCGCAAGTCCATGAAAGGAGCAACCTTTACGAATGCGTAATCCTAAAGAGCAAATTTTATCGCCCTTTACATAAACGCCAGGTGCATCAGCGCGAGCATAAGCTTCTACATTAAACTCTGCCAGCGTATCAATAACGGTATTTTCAAGAGCGGTGACTAATTGACGAACACCTATATGATTGCGTTTTAAATCAATTAAAACATACATCACTTGTTGACCTGGGCCATGATATGTCACTTGACCACCACGATCAGATTGAATAACTGGGATAGTTCCCGTATTTAATAAGTGTTCAGCTTTACCTGCTTGCCCTTGGGTAAAAACCTGTTCATGTTGAACGAGCCATATTTCATCAGGTGTGTGACTTTCCCGTTTTTCCGTAAACTGATGCATAGAATCAGAAACCGGTAAATAGGGTTCCACACCTAATTGGCGAATAATGATTGTCTTGTCTTGCACCGTGAAAATCTTCATTTGTAGCGTAATTGTGAAGAGCAGTATAACGCTCCAGTAAATGAACTACCAGATTGAGATGTTTTTTTTCCGAGGTAGAGTGAAAAATGAGGAAATGCAGAAATAAAAAAGCGCCTTAATGAAAGGCGCTTTTAGAAAGTCATCTCTTCAAAGAAAAGATTATAGAACCATACGTACCAGTTCAAGTTCACCTAATTCTTTATATAACGTTTCTACTTGATCGATATGAGTTGCATTGATAGTAATAGAAACAGAGTGGTAATTACCTTTGCTACTTGGTTTCACTGAAGGCGTGTAATCACCAGGTGCATGGCGCTGAATGACTTCAACGACTTGATCTACTAATTCTGGTTTTGCATGACCCATCACTTTATAAGTGAAAGAACATGGGAACTCTAACAATTCGTTTAATTTTGTTTTCATCATAATGTAATTCCTTAAGACAACGGGTGCTGTTGTTTTAATAATTTATTTCTACACCTAATCTTAGCAAATAAAAAGCGCATTCCTTATATAATAAGGAATGCAATACTGGTAATTAGGGTAAATATGGGAATGGTAAATGTATTTCTGCCAATATCTGTATAAAAGTTATATGTGGGCGCATTTACCTTTTTCAAGCCTTAGCCAAACCAGTGTGAGAATAATAATTTAATATAGTCGATAATACGGCTAAAGAAACCACCTTCTTTTACTTCATTCATCACAACAAGTGGGCGTTGTTCAATCACTTGACCATCAAGTTGGAAATTAATTGTTCCCACAACTTGGTTTTTAGCCACTGGTGCATGTAATTCTACATTATCAAGAACATAGCTTGCTTTTAAATCTTTTAAACGACCACGAGGAATAGTTAAATAAACATCTTTATCTACCCCTAATTGTACTTTATCTGTTTCACCATACCAGATTGGCTCCGCGGCGAACTCTTTACCCACTTGCAATGGTTTTACGGTTTCAAAAAAACGAAAACCCCAAGTAAGTAATTTTTTACTTTCGGCATCTCGACCTTTAGATGAGTGACCGCCCATAACCGCAGAAATTAAACGCATATCGCCTTCAGTTGCAGAAGCGACAAGGTTATAGCCAGCAGATGCAGTATGACCAGTTTTAATGCCATCAACGTTTAAACTGGTATCCCACAACAAACCATTTCGGTTGGTTTGGCGAATATTGTTGTAGGTGTACTCTTTTTCTTTATAGATGGCATATTCATCCGGTACATCGCGAATTAATGCAGCACCAATTAGCGCCATATCACGAGCCGAGCTGTATTGTCCTGGGGCATCAAGACCATGAACGGTTTGGAATTGTGTATTTTGTAAACCTAGGCGTTTAACGTAGTCGTTCATCATGGTCACAAACGTATCTTGGCTGCCGGCGATATAAGAGGCCATCGCAACACAAGCATCATTACCTGATTGTAAGTTAATACCACGAGTTAACTGCGCAACTGTAACTTGATCACCCGGTTTTAAGAACATTAAAGAAGAGCCACGAAAAACAGGATTACCCGTTGCCCATGCTTCTTCACCAATGGGTACGATATCGCTATT
>JAEYFY010000043.1 GCA_023454395.1 Pseudomonadota bacterium | reverse complement strand
GCAACACAACCAAGGCCGAAGAAGACTAGCAACGCAGTTCCGATAAATTCAGAAATGCATTGACCCATAAGAGAGGTTTTCGTCTGGCTCATATATTCTATCCTGAAAGAGGGTTATTTATTGTTAGTATTCTTTTCGAATTGAAAAGATAACTGTGAATTTATCGTTAATGAGCGTAAACGAGAATAAGCGAAATTGAAATTTGTGTGTCTCATCAAGAAAATGAGTGAAAACGCTCTTAATTAGTGACTTGATCGACATTTGTAATGTGATCTGACCAGTGTTTTTGATAAATTGAAAAAAGAATGTAATTCCTCGGAAGATGCTAGACAGTTGTTGATAGGCTACTTACAATCGGAAGTATCGATTATATGGGGGATTACAGTATGTCATTTGAAGTTTTCGAGAAGTTAGAATCAAAAGTACAACAAGCAATTGATACCATCACATTATTACAGATGGAAATCGAAGAGCTAAAAGAAAAAAATGATGCGCTGAACCAAGAAGTTCAAGAAGCGAAAGGATCACGCGAAGCCCTTGTTCGTGAAAATGAAGAGTTGAAACAAGAGCAATCAAGTTGGCAAGAGCGTTTACGCGCTCTGTTAGGCAAAATGGAAGACGTGCAATAATTGTCTTTATTTGCTTAAAGTCTAAAAAAACAAAAGCCACCGTTAGGTGGCTTTTGAGTATTGAAATCGTAAGAACGCAGGTAAAACACAGATAAAAAGTAACAATTACTCTTCAATCAAATCTTCATCTAAGCCTAATGGCTCTTCAGATAAAATGATCCCAGTGTTATCAGCATAAAGATAATCACCAGAGAAGAAGGTAACGCCACCGAAGTTAACACGGATATCACTTTCACCAATGCCTTCACTTTGGCAACCCGCAGGAATAGCAGCCATTGCTTGAATACCTAAATCAAGCTCTGATAATGCATCCACTTGACGTACAGCGCCGTAAACAACAATGCCTTCCCATTCATTAGAAACAGCAAGTTGTGCTAGTTCAGCATCAACTAAGGCTTTACGTACAGAGCCACCGCCATCGACCAAAAGAATACGGCCTTTACCATTTTCTTCAAGTAAGTCATAAAGCAGGCCATTATCTTCAAAACATTTAACGGTGATAATTTGCCCGTTAAAGGCACTTTGACCACCAAAGTTTGAGAAAAGCGGTTCTACGACATTGATATCTTCTTGATAGATATCACAGAGTTCAGAAGTATCATATTTCATAGGAGATTACGTCAGGTTGCCACAGGAAAGTCCAGTATATCCCTTAACAGGGGCGATTGGCAAAAGACTCACTGAAAATTCAGTGAGTCAAATCAACAATCGAGTGAAATTATTCTAAAACTAAACCTAAAGAGAAAAGAACGTTAGTTAATAGTGCTGCTTTTACCATGTGTTCGAGTAGGGGACGCATCGCCTCACCAGAGTGATCGGCATTCACTCGTTTGATATGCAGTAAAAGCATAGGGGTGGCGAGTAAAAATAACCACGCTGTCCAGCGATGCATATAAAGGAGAGTGAAGATAATTAAGCAGGCAATAGAAAGAAAAATAACACAGGTATGGTAAGTTCTGGAGCCAGCAGGACCTAAGCGAACAGCTAATGTATTTTTACCTGCTTGAATATCACTTTCTAAATCGCGCATATTATTAATGTTTAGAACAGCGACAGAAAGTAAACCACAGGCTGTAGCAGGAAGTAGGGTAACAATATCAAAGGTGTTGGATTGTAAGTAATAAGTTCCGATGACACTTAACCAGCCAAAGAAAATTAAAACAGAGATATCTCCCAGCCCCATATAACCATAAGGGCGTTTACCCACGGTATAAGTAATTGCAGCAACAATAGCGAGCAGACCCATTACTAAGAAGCCAATAGCATCTTCTGGCTTTTTACAGGCGACAATAATAAGTGCAATACCACAGATACAGGAAATAATAACATTTAGGATCAGCGCTTTTTTCATTTGAGCCGCTGTGATTATGCCTTTTTGCATTCCACGTAGTGGCCCTAAACGTTCTTCAGTATCTGTGCCTTTTACGGCATCACCATAGTCATTGGCAAGGTTTGATAGGATCTGTAATGTTCCCGCTGTCAATATAGCAAGCAATGCAATAGGTAGCTCAAAATGACCCATCCAATACGCTAATGCGGAACCCGTCACAATGGCAATTAACCCTAAAGGCAGTGTTTTGGGTCGTAAACTTTCAAGCCAGGCTTGAGTCCGGCTAGTGGAATTTAGAGAGCTCATGCTGAAATTCGATACTCGTGTTCGTTGTTATTATAAAAATAAGAATGGGAGGCAAGCCTCCCACGTAAATATTGCTGATAAGGATCGCACAAGTTGATTATAAAATAAATCGACTCAGATCTTCATCTGCGACAAGCTCATCCAGATGCTGTTTCACATATTCTGCATCAATCAATACTGATTGACCTTGACGTTCACTAGCATCGTAGGAAATTTCTTCCATCAAACGCTCTAAAACAGTATGTAAACGACGAGCACCAATATTTTCGGTAGTTTCATTTACACGCCATGCTGATTCAGCAATTTTGCGAATACCGTCTTCGGTGAAGCTAATAGACACACCTTCGGTTGCCATTAATGCTTCATACTGTTTTGTTAACGATGCATTAGGTTCAGTTAGAATACGCTCAAAATCTTCTGCTGTCAGCGCTTGAAGTTCAACACGAATTGGCAGACGTCCTTGTAATTCAGGAATTAAATCAGAAGGACTTGAAACTTGGAAAGCACCTGATGCAATAAACAGAATATGGTCTGTTTTTACCATACCGTGTTTTGTTGAAACTGTACAACCTTCAACCAGTGGTAAGAGGTCGCGCTGCACACCTTCACGAGAAACGTCAGGGCCAGAACTTTGTCCCCCACGTTTACAGATTTTATCTACTTCATCAATAAAGACGATACCGTGTTGTTCTACTGCATCAATCGCTTGCTGTTTAAGCTCTTCAGGATTAACTAATTTAGCGGCTTCTTCTTCAACAATAAGCTTAAACGCATCTTTGATTTTCATCTTACGCGCTTTTTGTTTCTGACCTGCTAAATTTTGGAACATAGATTGTAATTGATTAGTCATCTCTTCCATTCCTGGAGGAGCCATAATTTCAACACCCATTGGTGTTGCAGATAACTCAATTTCAATCTCTTTATCGTCTAACTGACCTTCACGTAATTTTTTACGGAAAGATTGACGTGCTGCTGACGGTTCAGATGCTTGTTCTGCTACGCCCCAGTTATTTTTTGCTGGTGGAATAAGGACATCAAGGATACGTTCTTCAGCCATTTCCTCAGCACGGAAACGATTTTTATCGATAGCTTGGCTACGTACCATTTTGACCGCAGAGTCGGTTAAATCACGGATAATAGAATCAACTTCTTTACCTACATAACCCACTTCGGTGAATTTAGTTGCTTCAACTTTGATGAAAGGTGCATTTGCCAATTTTGCTAAACGGCGTGCAATTTCAGTTTTACCGACACCTGTCGGTCCAATCATCAGAATATTTTTAGGTGTTACTTCATGACGCAGCGCTTCATCAAGCTGCATACGACGCCAGCGGTTACGTAGGGCAATCGCCACTGCACGTTTCGCTTTATCTTGACCAATAATAAATCTATCGAGTTCGCTGGCAATTTCGCGAGGAGTCATTTCAGACATGCTCTCTAATCCTTACTCTTTTGAAGAGAGTTCTTCAAAGTTGACATTATGGTTAGTGTAAATACAGATATCTCCAGCGATGCTAAGTGCTTTTTCAGCAATTTCTCGTGCAGAAAGTTCAGTATTTTCTAGCATAGCTCTAGCCGCTGCTTGTGCGTAAGGACCACCAGAACCGATGGCAATTAAATCGTTCTCTGGTTGAACCACATCACCATTACCTGTGATGATAAGAGATGTATTTTCATCTGCAACAGCAAGCAACGCTTCTAATTTGCGTAGCATTCTGTCTGTGCGCCAATCTTTAGCAAGTTCTACCGCAGCTTTAGTTAAATGCCCTTGGTGAAGTTCTAGTTTGCGCTCAAACAGTTCAAAAAGAGTAAAAGCATCAGCAGTGCCGCCAGCAAATCCCGCAATGACTTTGTCGTTATAAAGACGGCGTACTTTGCGAACATTGCCTTTCATGACGGTATTACCCATCGTCGCCTGTCCATCACCACCGATTACAACTTGGCCCTTACGGCGAACACTTACGATTGTAGTCATGAGTCAGCCCCTGGTTTAATCAATAAAAAA
>JAEYFY010000449.1 GCA_023454395.1 Pseudomonadota bacterium | reverse complement strand
GACGGAGTATTGATCCCATGAAAGGAAAACTGCTTGATGCAATCCCCTTAACCACTCTTCACGGCGTAGGTGCAAGTCAGGCAGACAAGCTGGCAAAAATAGGGCTTGTGACTATTGAGGATTTGTTACTCCACCTTCCTTTGCGTTATGAAGATCAAACGCACCTCTATGCTATCAGCGATCTCCTTCCCGGTATTCCTGCCACTGTCTCTGGCGAAATATTAAGGACTGAAGTCAGTTTTGGCCGGCGTAAAATGATGACTTGCCAAATTTCTGACGGCTCTGGAATTTTAACACTTCGCTTTTTTAATTTTACCGCAGCAATGAAAAACAATCTTGCTCAAGGTAAACAAGTCACGGCTTATGGCGAAGTTAAACGGGGAAGTCGGGGCCCAGAAATTATTCACCCTGAATACAAAATCAAAGTTGCAGGCTCTGAAGTTAAACTGCAAGAAACGCTCACGCCTATCTATTCAACAACAGAAGGCTTACGCCAAACATCACTACGTAAATTAATAGAGCAAGCATTAGCATTACTTGATACCTGTGCTATCAACGAATTATTACCCGATCAGTTTATTCACGGTTTACCTCCACTAGCCACCGCATTACGGACATTGCATAATCCGCCTCCTGATATCGCTTTTGCAGAACTAGAGAAAGGGCAACATCCTGCACAAAAAAGACTCATTATTGAAGAGTTACTCGCCCACAATCTAGGTATGCTCAATGCAAGAGCGGGTGCACAATCTTATCGTGCAGAGCCATTGTTTATGCCAAATACGTCAACATTACGTCAGCAATTTCTCGCTTCGCTCCCTTTTACCCCTACGAATGCACAACAACGTGTCGTCAATGAGATAGAAACAGATTTAGAAAAAAACTATCCAATGATGCGACTGATCCAAGGGGATGTAGGTTCAGGTAAGACTTTAGTTGCAGCACTCAGTGCGCTACGTGCGATTGCTAATGGCAAACAAGTAGCGTTAATGGCACCGACAGAGCTGCTTGCCGAACAACACGCTATCACCTTTAGAAAATGGTTTGAGCCCTTTGGTATTCAGGTGGGCTGGCTTGCAGGTAAGCAAAAAGGCAAGGCACGAGAAACACAGCAAAATGCCATTGCAAATGGTGAAGTCTCAATCATTATTGGTACTCATGCAATTTTCCAAGAACAAGTGAAGTTTCATTCTCTTGCTTTAGTCATTATTGATGAGCAACACCGTTTTGGTGTTCATCAACGATTAGCGCTATGGAAAAAAGGCGAAGAACAAGGTTTTCATCCTCACCAGCTGGTTATGACGGCAACCCCTATTCCCCGTACATTAGCGATGACCGCGTACGCTGATATGGATACATCCATTATTGATGAACTACCTCCGGGTAGAACACCTGTAACCACTGTGGCTATTCCTGATACTCGTCGTGATGAAATTATTGAACGAATTCGCCGTGCTTGTACCGAAGAAAAGAGACAAGCCTATTGGGTGTGTACCTTAATTGAAGATTCTGAGGTTCTTGAAGCGCAAGCCGCTCAAGTTATCTATGATGAGCTGACAATTGCACTCCCTGAAATCAACGTGGGATTGGTACACGGGCGAATGAAACCGGCAGAGAAACAGGCAGTAATGGCCGCCTTTAAAGAAAATGAGCTCCAACTTTTAGTTGCAACAACTGTGATTGAAGTCGGCGTTGACGTGCCTAATGCAAGTTTAATGATCATTGATAACCCAGAACGACTAGGGCTCGCACAGTTACACCAATTACGGGGACGTGTAGGTCGAGGCGCTATCGCCTCTCATTGTGTCTTGCTATATAAAACACCACTCACTCAAACAGCACGTTTGCGATTACAGGTATTAAGAGATAGCAATGACGGCTTTGTGATTGCACAAAAAGATCTCGAGATCCGTGGTCCCGGTGAACTTTTAGGTACTAAGCAAACGGGTAATGCACAATTTAAAGTCGCTGATTTGTTACGCGACCAAGGGCTTGTTCCTGAAGTTCAGCGCATCGCTCGTTATCTGCATCAACACTATCCTAAGCATTCTCAAGCCTTAATCGAACGCTGGCTACCAGCCAAGACACAATACAGCCAAGCTTAAGGTCATGCTTTTGCATGGCTTAGCGTGCGTTTAAACTCGTTTTGGGTTTATCTTGAAATATTCGTAAATTAAATACACATAGAAAAACACCTCAATGCCGATATTCAACATTGAGGTGTGTTTTAACGTTTTTGAAACTATTTTAATTTATAGCACCCCACCTACCCTGCAACTATAGGTGTAAAAAACGGTAGCATCAGATACAGTTTAATCACTATGGCATTCACAATATCAATAAAGAATGCACCGACCATAGGTACGACTAAGAACGCAAGATGAGAGGGTCCAAAACGGTCTGTTACCGCTTGCATATTCGCAATCGCCGTTGGTGTAGCACCTAAACCAAAACCACAGTGACCTGCTGCTAAAATTGCGGCATCGTAGTTTTTACCCATAACACGGAAAGTGACAAAAATTGCGTACAGTGCCATTACACCGGCTTGAACACCAAGGATAACCAGCATTGGTATCGCCAGTGACGCCAGTTCCCATAATTTCAAGCTCATTAATGCCATCGCTAAGAATAACGATAAACTCACGTTACCTAAGACGGACACCGCTCTATCAAAAACACGGTAGAATCCAAGCATTGAAAGGCTATTACTTAAAATAA
>JAEYFY010000448.1 GCA_023454395.1 Pseudomonadota bacterium | reverse complement strand
GACGGAGTATTGATCCCATGAAAGGAAAACTGCTTGATGCAATCCCCTTAACCACTCTTCACGGCGTAGGTGCAAGTCAGGCAGACAAGCTGGCAAAAATAGGGCTTGTGACTATTGAGGATTTGTTGCTCCACCTTCCTTTGCGTTATGAAGATCAAACGCACCTCTATGCTATCAGCGATTTGCTTCCCGGCATCCCTGCCACTGTTTCTGGCGAAATATTAAGGACTGAAGTCAGTTTTGGCCGGCGTAAAATGATGACCTGCCAAATTTCTGACGGTTCTGGCATTTTGACACTTCGCTTTTTTAACTTTACAGCCGCAATGAAAAACAACCTTGCTCAAGGTAAACAAGTCACTGCTTATGGCGAAGTTAAACGGGGAAGCCGTGGCCCAGAAATTATTCACCCTGAATACAAAATCAAAGTTGCAGGCTCGGAAGTTAAACTGCAAGAAACGCTTACTCCCATTTATTCAACAACAGAAGGCTTACGCCAGACATCACTACGTAAATTAATAGAGCAAGCGTTAGAATTACTTGATACCTGTGCTATTAACGAATTATTACCCGATCAGTTTATTCACGGTTTGCCCCCACTAGCCACCGCATTACGTACGCTACATAATCCTCCGCCTGATATCGCTTTTGCAGAGCTTGAAAAAGGGCAGCACCCGGCACAAAAAAGGCTTATTATTGAAGAGTTACTCGCCCACAATCTAGGTATGCTCAATGCAAGAGCTGGCGCACAATCTTATCGTGCAGAGCCATTGTTTATGCCAAATACGTCAACATTACGTCAGCAATTTCTCGCATCGCTCCCTTTTACACCCACAAATGCACAGCAACGTGTCGTCAATGAGATAGAAACAGATTTAGAAAAAGAGTATCCGATGATGCGATTGATCCAAGGGGATGTTGGTTCAGGTAAAACTTTAGTGGCAGCGCTAAGTGCGCTTCGTGCCATTGCTAATGGCAAGCAAGTGGCGTTAATGGCACCAACAGAATTGTTAGCAGAGCAACATGCATTAACCTTTAAAAAATGGTTGGAGCCTTTTGGTATCCAAGTGGGTTGGTTAGCAGGAAAACAGAAAGGAAAAGCGCGCGAAACACAGCAAAATGCCATTGCAAATGGTGAAGTATCAATCATTATTGGAACGCATGCTATTTTCCAAGAACAAGTTAAATTTCACTCTCTAGCCTTAGTGATTATTGATGAACAACACCGATTTGGTGTACATCAACGCCTCGCATTATGGAAAAAGGGTGAAGAGCAAGGCTTTCATCCTCACCAATTGGTGATGACAGCAACACCGATCCCTCGAACATTAGCGATGACAGCCTACGCTGATATGGACACCTCTATCATCGACGAATTACCGCCTGGGCGCACACCGGTTACCACTGTCGCTATCCCTGATACTCGCCGTAATGACATTATTGAACGCATCAGGCTGTCCTGCACAGAAGAAAAGCGACAAGCCTATTGGGTATGTACCTTAATTGAAGATTCTGATGTTCTGGAAGCGCAAGCGGCTCAAGTTATCTATGATGAACTTACAATTGCACTGCCTGAAATCAAAGTGGGATTGGTACACGGGCGAATGAAACCCGCAGAAAAACAGGCAGTAATGGCAGCATTTAAAGAAAATGAGCTTCAACTTTTAGTTGCGACAACAGTGATTGAAGTCGGCGTTGATGTACCTAATGCAAGTTTAATGATCATCGATAACCCAGAACGACTGGGACTCGCACAGTTACACCAATTACGTGGCCGCGTAGGCCGAGGCGCTATCGCCTCTCATTGTGTCTTGTTATATAAAACACCACTCACACAAACAGCACGTTTGCGATTGCAAGTATTAAGAGATAGCAATGACGGTTTTGTGATTGCACAAAAAGATCTCGAAATTCGTGGCCCCGGTGAGCTTTTAGGCACTAAGCAAACGGGTAATGCACAATTTAAAGTCGCTGATTTGTTACGCGACCAAGGACTTATTCCTGAAGTTCAGCGTATCGCTCGTTACCTGCATCAACACTACCCTAAGCATTCTCAAGCCTTAATCGAACGCTGGCTACCCGCTAAGACACAATATAGCCAAGCTTAAGGTTACTGTTTTGCATGGCTTAGCGCGCGTTTAAACTCGCTTTGGGTTGATCTCGAAATATGCGTAAATGAAATACCACATAGAAAAACACCTCAATGCCAATATTCAACATTGAGGTGCTCTTTAACGTTTTTTGAAGCTATTTTAATTTATAGCCACCAAACTACCCTGCAACGATAGGCGTAAAAAACGGTAGCATCAGATACAGTTTAATCACTATTGCATTCACAATATCAATAAAGAATGCACCGACCATAGGTACGACTAAGAACGCGAGATGAGACGGTCCAAAACGGTCTGTTACCGCTTGCATATTCGCAATCGCCGTTGGCGTAGCACCTAAACCAAAACCACAGTGACCCGCGGCTAAAATTGCGGCATCGTAGTTTTTACCCATGACACGGAAAGTCACAAAAATTGCATACAGCGCCATTACACCCGCTTGAACACCAAGGATAACTAACATTGGTATCGCCAGTGACGCCAGCTCCCATAATTTCAAGCTCATTAATGCCATCGCTAAGAATAACGATAAACTCACGTTACCTAAGACGGACACCGCTCTATCAAAAACACGGTAGAATCCAAGCATTGAAAGGCTATTACTTAAAATAA
>JAEYFY010000442.1 GCA_023454395.1 Pseudomonadota bacterium | reverse complement strand
CTTCCAGCGAATGGGGAGGTAGCTTTAATCCCTCCATTTGTCGGTCTTTAATATCAGACATCAGCTTGTCAGTGGTCTTGTTTCTGGCCATAAATCCTGCATAAAATCGAAAAAGTGTCAGTCAGCGTATTAGTATACGCTAACCCAATTATCTGTGCCTTGTAGAAATAGCTATCCTTTGTCATTATCTCTGAAGGTCTTTTTTGCGCTCGTTTATTTAATCTCTCATCCTACAAAGGAGATAGTAATGGCTAATCGTATTCAATTTGCAACTCATGGCGATGTAGATGTTCTTGAGTTTGCAACATTTACACCTGCTCCTCTTGGCGATCATGAAGTTCAAGTTGCCAATAAGGCAATTGGTGTTAACTATATTGATACTTATGTACGTAGCGGGTTATATCCTGTAAGCCAATTCCCAAGTGGATTAGGCACTGAAGCTGCGGGCATTATTATCAAAACAGGCGCTAAAGTGACTTCACTAAAAGAAGGGGACAGAGTTGTTTATGCACAATCTCCATTAGGGGCTTATAGCGATACGCATAATGTACCAGAAAATAAAGTGGCACGTCTGCCTGATAATATCTCTTTTGAACAAGCTGCCGCCTCTTTCTTAAAAGGATTAACGGTTTATTATCTCTTCAATGAAACCTATAAATTACAAGCGGGTGAAACCTTCTTATTCCACGCCGCTGCTGGTGGTGTTGGTTTAATTGCAAGCCAATGGGCGAAAGCCATTGGTGCGAAAATGATTGGTACGGCAGGCAGTGATGAAAAAGTTGCCAAAGCAAAAGCTGCTGGTGCATGGGAAGTGATTAATTACCAGACTGAGTCGATTGTGGAACGTGTGTTGGCGCTAACTAATAATCAAAAAGTGCCTGTTGTTTACGATTCTGTTGGTAAAGCAACGTGGTTAGATTCGTTAGACTGCTTGCAACGCCGTGGCTTAATGGTGAGTTTTGGCAATGCATCAGGTGCCGTAACGGGTGTTGATTTAGGTATTCTCAATAAAAAAGGTTCTCTGTATGTGACGCGCCCATCTATTTCGGGTTATATCACAACGCGTGAAGAGCTAGATGCCGCAAGTGAAGCGCTATTTACGTTAATTGGTAGCGGTAAAATTGATGTAAGTGTGCCTGATAATCAGAAGTTTGCTTTAGCAGATGCGAAAGATGCACATCGTTACCTTGAAAGTAGACAATCTCAAGGATCAAGCTTACTTATTCCTTAATTATTATTTTTAAAACCTAAAACCTATTTAAAATAAATTAAATAGGTTTTGAATATTTATTATTAACAAATATAAATTATTTCAATTTTTATTATCAAAAAAAAACCTTATTTTTATTTTATATTTATTTTTAATTCCATCTCTTTTAATTTACATTTTCTTGATTTTTATTAATAGGATATGGAGTGTTTATGCAAAAAGATGAATTAAAGAGTTTTATTGATTTTATTTATGAAGATAATAAAGTCAGTAATGTTGAGTTACAATTTATTCGTGATGTCGCAGATGAAAAAATAGAAGTATTATTTAAACGCTTTGGTGAAAATAATAATTTATCTGCATTCCAAAAATCAATGGATGTATCTGTTCAATTAATGCAAAACGCTTTTTTTGATATAAAAAAGAAAGAAGGAACAGAAGAAGGAAAACGTGAAGTTAAAGAGGCATTTGAGTTTCAAATGGCTTATTTAGTTGCCAATTATAATCGCTTCTTCTCATTACTTTAATGGAAGCAGAACCAGCCCAATGTGGCTGGTTTTATTTTTAATGTGTTATTTTTCAGTCACAAATTTAAGTGCATTTTCTAAAACAGATAAATCAGCGCCCTGTTTATGGGCGTTTTCACTTAAATGACGTCGCCATTGTCTAGCACCTGGAATACCTTGGAAAATCCCCAACATATGACGCGTAACATGACCTAAATAAGTACCCTGAGAGAGTTCTTTTTCGATATAAGGATACATTGCTTTTACTGCACTGACTGCATCAGTAATGGGTAGCTGATTGTCAAAAAGTTCATGATCAACATGCGTTAAAATTGACGGATTTTGATAAGCCTCACGACCCACCATCACACCATCCATATATTTTAAGTGCTCTTTGGCTTCTTCTAGCGATTTAATCCCCCCATTAATTGCCATCGTGAGATGTGGAAAATCACGCTTTAATTGATAAACACGAGGATAATCTAAAGGAGGCACTTCACGGTTTTCTTTCGGGCTTAAGCCAGATAACCATGCTTTACGGGCATGAATAATAAAGGTATCACAGTTATTATCACGGCTGACGGTATCAATAAAATCACATAGAAATTCGTAGCTATCCAGCTCGTCAATACCAATACGCGTTTTTACCGTAACAGGAATATCAACGACATCACGCATGGCGTTTACACAATCGGCAACGAGTTGTGCATCTCCCATTAAACAAGCACCAAAGCGCCCATTTTGTACACGATCTGAAGGGCAGCCCACATTTAAATTAATTTCATCATAGCCACGCTCTTGTGCCAATTTTGCACATTGCGCTAAAGCTTGGGGATCACTTCCACCTAACTGCAAAGAGACGGGATGTTCTTCTTCACTGTATTTTAGATAGTCACCTTTACCATGAATGATGGCACCTGTTGTGACCATTTCAGTATAAAGCAGAGTATTTTTACTGAGCTGACGAAAGAAATAACGACAATGGCGATCAGTCCAATCGAGCATCGGCGCAACAGAGAAACGGTTCAAATTATATATATTTGAATGGCTAATAACATGATGATTTTCTGTTGGTTTATTAAGTTCTGTATTTTCTGACATGCTGTAATTCTTTCGTCTATTTAGGCGTTGCTACCCTTGTTTTTTTATGAGGGTAGAAAATGAGGACGCATTATAGCATAGAGAATGACTAACGCATGGTGGATCTGATGTTAGAATTATTTTAAATATCATCCTGAACCGATAAAAACAGAGGTTGTTATCACTGATGATATCGTTATATGCGATTGTTGTGGAAAACTACATCTACATATTGAGTTTAGTTAATAAACATCATTCAAATAATATTAAGTCTATTTTTTAGAATATAGGCTTGATATTTGTTTTTATAAAATAGCCTATTTGTATTATCTCTATTAAAAATGGAAATAGTCACTGCTCAAGATTTCGCGCTATAAAGCGAAAAAATAAAAAGAGGAGCATTGAATATGAACATTAAAAGAAAGATCCTTATAAAATTAAATAATCTTAATTATGATAATAAAAAATTGTCATTTTCTACTTCCCATGAAATGCACCATTCCTTTTTAACTAATATACCTTTAGTTCCGGTAATATCATCTGTTCATCCATTACCGCCCAGAAGTTATATTGATTCTATTTCAATAAACTTTAATGATCTAAATAAATATTATTATCTTAATTTACCAGAGAATAAACATTATTCTTTAGAAGAAATAATTAAAATATTAGAACAACACCCTGATATTGAATATGTACAAACAGTGCCGATACAGCCTATTGAACCTCCTAACATTACGCCTGATTTTACTCAATATCAGCAATACTTAAATACGCCAGAAAAAATGGTGAATATTAATAAAATTAAAGGGCTAGGGATCTGTGAAGCATGGAAGCAAGAAGCATACGGGCAAGGAATACAAGTTGCTGATATTGAATGGGATTTCAATCTTTCTCATCATGATTTATCAACGGATAATATTACGTCATTATTACCATTTAATGAAAAAACCAGTCAGGCAGATCATGGTACAGCGGTTGCTGGGTTAATTATGGGAAAAAATGATGGTAAAGGGATCACTGGACTCGCTTATAAATTAGATATGTTTTATGCCATCTCTGAATTAACTTGTGGGCGTATTGATGCGATTATTGCGAGTAAACGCATATTACATGCTGGTGATATTGTTTTATATGAAATGCAGACAATTTGTGAACATCAAGCTTATGTACCTGCGGATTATGAAATGCACATTTGGGAAGCGACTCGTGCATTAACAGATGCTGGGATCATTGTGATTATGGCAGCAGGTAATGGAGGGGTAGATCTAGATTTACCTGCTTATGAAAGTTATCGACAGCGCCATGATAATAACTCAATACGTGTTGGTGCTGGTTCGCCTTATACATTAAATCGATTACCTTTCTCAACGCATGGTTCACCTATTCATGTGCAAGCGTGGGGAGAGGATGTTGCAACAGCAGGTTATGGTGACCTGTTTCGAAGTGATGATAACCATACTTATACTGCTAATTTTAGTGGAACATCGTCAGCCAGTGCTTTAGTTGCGGGAGCGGCTGCTGTGATCCAATCTTGGTATAAAGACCGTACAAACAGTGTGTTAACGCCGATACAAATGCGTGACTTATTAATTAGAACAGGCACTTTCCCACTGTTAAATGACAAAATTGGCCCTTTACCGAATGTGAATAACGCAATTTTATATTTAAAAAAATTAATAAAACGCCATTAAACACAATAGTATTAATTCTTTTAACACCTTCTAAATGCTAGGAGGTGTTATCCAAATTTCATCTATATGAAATATAAAGTTTTTATCATCGTCATAAGATAAAAGTATAAAAAGAAGCGTAATTTAGCTCACTTTTTTTGTATAAACAACGACCATAAAATAGCGTTGCAAATAAACGAACTAATAAGTTTTTATAGGAAAATAAGGCGATTAGACAACTTCTAAGAGAAAATTTATTTAATTATAAACTTAATCGATTTTTACGATTTATATAAATTAATAGCATTTTGATTTTATTGTGTTTTTAGTTTAAACCCTAAAGGGCATGGTTTATGATGAAAAACTTAAATATGAATAGTTTTTCATTGTTTATGCACCTTTTTGCTTTCAATTTCACGCCACTGCGTTTATCATTTTCCGCTTGTACTATACATACGGCGTCGCTGGTTTTGGGCTTCTGTGGAGCATAATGCTCCGGCAGCTCACACAGTCTTTTCCAGTGGCGGTTCTATCTGCATTATTCTTCGGGATAGAGTATTACCTTAA
>JAEYFY010000438.1 GCA_023454395.1 Pseudomonadota bacterium | reverse complement strand
ATAAACATCAAGATGATACATTTATGTACCCCGTCTTATTTGTTAATTTTATATAAAAATACTACGACGCTAAGTTCATCCATAAACAACGCCAAAAGCAGGTATCCCCGATTAGAAAAAAAAACGGCGACAAACACAAGTTAAAACATATAAAAATGTGAGCGCCTCTTATGCATTTTGATAACATCATTTTTACGCAAACGATTGCTTTTGTGGCGTAGATCATTAAAATACCGTTTTTGTCGAATAAGAAATTCACACCATGGTTACTTCAGAAAATCAAAATTTGCCTAAAAATAGTGATGTTTCAATTAAAAAAAATAGCGAACTTCTTTTTGCTTTAGAAGAGAAGCCGCCATTACCACAAACACTGTTTGCTGCTTGCCAACATCTTTTAGCCATGTTTGTTGCAGTTATCACGCCTGCGATCCTCATTTGCCAAGCATTAGGATTACCTGCACACGATACTCAACGTATTATCAGCATGTCTTTATTTGCATCAGGCATTGCTTCTCTTATTCAAATTCGGGCATGGGGACCGATAGGTTCAGGATTGTTATCAATCCAAGGAACAAGCTTTAACTTTGTTGCTCCGCTCATTATGGGGGGATTAGCGCTAAAAAATGGTGGAGCCGATATTCCAACAATGATGGCAGCACTTTTTGGCACATTAATGGTTGCCTCATTAACTGAAATCATTCTTTCTCGTGTACTTCACTTAGCAAGACGAATTATTACACCGTTGGTTTCAGGTGTTGTAGTAATGATAATCGGCCTCTCTTTAATTCAAGTTGGATTAACCTCTATTGGTGGCGGTTATGCAGCCATCGAAAATAATACCTTTGGTTCACCACAAAACTTGTTATTAGCTGGCTCTGTTCTTATCGTTATTATCTTACTTAACCGACAAAAAAATCCTTATTTACGTGTTGCTTCCTTGGTCATTGCAATGGCGGTGGGTTATGTTCTTGCTTGGGCTTTAGATATGTTGCCCACGCCAGCAGAACATCAAGAAACACCTTTTATGACTATTCCTGAGCCATTTTATTATGGGCTGTCATTTGATTGGCATTTGCTTATTCCTTTAATGCTAGTGTTTATGATCACCTCACTAGAAACCATCGGGGATATTACAGCAACTTCAGATGTTTCAGAGCAACCCGTCAGCGGTCCTTTATATATGAAGCGTATTAAAGGAGGTGTATTGGCTAATGGGATTAACTCCATGGTTTCGGCATTTTTCAATACCTTTCCAAACTCTTGTTTTGGTCAAAATAATGGTGTGATCCAATTAACGGGTGTTGCTAGTCGCTATGTAGGTTATGTTGTTGCCGCAATGCTCGTTATTTTAGGCTTATTTCCGTTCGTTGCAGAATTTGTGCAAAGAATTCCTGAGCCAGTACTAGGCGGAGCCACATTAGTTATGTTTGGTACAATAGCTGCATCTGGTGTACGCATTGTTTCCAAAGAAGCTCTAAACCGCCGAGCTATCATGATCCTTGCGATTTCACTTGCAGTAGGATTGGGTGTTTCACAACAACCTCAAATCTTGCAATTTGCACCGGATTGGCTAAAAACATTGCTCTCATCCGGTATTGCTGCGGGGGGTTTAACCGCCATTATTTTAAACCTGATTTTTCCACCAGAAAAATAATCATTAAGTCGTAACAGAATAATAAAGCGCTATCTTCATAATAAAAAATAGCGCTTTATTTTTACGCTAAAACAGGGTCTTTTTACACAAGCATTCCTCTTCAAATTGCGATAATTAGTGTGTTTACTCATGTTATCTACAAAAGAGAGCGACTATGCCAACGCCACTTAATATTGTTAATAATAAAGCACTTCAATATCTTAAAAATCATCCATCAACTGAAAGTTATCATATAAAAACAATAGGACAATTTTTAACTTATTTAAAAGATTCTATTTTATCGTTATTTAATACAAATCATAAGTTTACATATTTAGGAAATAAGTCTATTCCTGAGTTTAACTTAGAACATATTAAAGAAGACTTAGTGACGTTTTTACAAAACCCTTGCCTTAATAATCAGCAAGATAAAGATAAAGAGGGATTTCTAACGTATCAGTTTCAATATTTACCAACGCAAGCGGGTATTCTCCCTAATTTTTACGATACTTATCATTCTGGCAGCCTTGAACCTAATGAACTCATTTCTCAACTTATTAACTATGCCAATAAGTTAATAAAAGAAGAATTAAATGATAAAGAACAACGGGATAAGAATTCTATAAACGATATATTGAGTAATATTGAAACCTATTTACAAAAGCAAAATACTCAACCCACTATCGAATTGAGAAACAAGATATCCACTATAATAAATGCATAAACAGTTAAATAATCTTGCTTTATATAGTGACGAATACTTGAGCATCGCTTAGTTTTCAGGCATAACTGTATACTGTTTTGATGGAGTATAAAACAGGAGACGGGTTATGCGCTGGCTGATGAAAAGTTTGGTATCTCTGATACTTATCGTTATTTTATTTATTATTATAATTTACGCTTTTATTCAGACTCAGTGGGGCGCGCAAAAAACCAGTGAATGGCTGACACAATACACTGACTATGATATTCGTTTCTCTGGTATTGAACATGATCTTATGCAACCTGAGCAAGTCATTGTTCATGATCTCCTTGTTAATCCAAAACAAAATAAAGCCACAGTATCGGCAAAATCAGCACAAATCCGGTTTAATTGGCAGTTTTTTACTACCCCTTCTCATCTGCAAAAAATTACATTAGAAAATGGTAACATTGATTTTGCAGACAAAATATCTTCAATACCGTTAAGTGCCGATATCTTACAATTTAAAAATATGGCGCTAAGCAGTGAAAAAATTGATTTTTCTTTTGATGCCAAGAAAGTAACGGGCGGGATCACACCATGGAACCCGACACCAACCGACTTAATTGGCGCGGGTCATTTCCAATTTTCTATTGCTAACGGCATGATAAATAATAATGAATTCAGTAACTTTATTATTTCAGGGCAATATCAGCCAAATAATATTCAAATAGAAAAATTAGGTACTCGCCTACTTAACGGCTCACTATCCTTGAGCGGACAATATCAAGATAATCAATGGAAATTTGATGAAGTTTATATGAATGGCTTGCGCTGGCAATCCTCGAAAACCTTTAACGAATTAATCCAATCTCTTTCTGAATATCCTCGTATTAGCATTAGAGCGCTCAATATTGTTGATTTTACTGCTGAAGGAAAACAGTGGGCAATCAGTGGTTTTGATGGGCAATTTTCTCAGTTTAGTTGGGATAACGCGCTTTCATTTACAACTGGTGAACTCAATACCAATGACATTGTTTTTCAAGACGAGCACTTCACTGATCTTATTGCAAAACTCAATCAGCAGAACAATCAACTTAATCTAGATAGCCTCAGTCTACGCTATGAAAAAGGCTTAATTAAACTTGCTGGTCATTGGAATAAAGACAATAAAACCATCACTATCCAAGATGCCACACTGTCAGGGCTTTTATATACGCTTCCTGAAAATTGGCTCCATTTTTTTGCTCAACCAATAGATAACAAGAGTAATATTCAAAATATCACTATCGAACAGTTATCTATCAATCAATCTATCTTGATTGATATCACACCTGAGTTTCCATTCCAATTCACCAATTTAACAGGAAAACTGCAAAATTTAGTGGTTGCAAAAGAAGGTGAATGGGGATTATGGCAAGGTTCAGCCGTATTAAATGCCGATAGTGGTACGTTAAATCGTATTGAATTACGTCGCCCTGATTTAAACATTGTCACTCAACAAGATAACGCTATTGTTGAGCAATATTCAGCATTTATTGGTGATGGCATTATTCGAGGTTCAGCCGGTTTAGTGCAATCTAACCAACAGCGCCAATTTTCACTTATTGCTAATGGACTAAATGTACCTTTATCAACGCCTTATACATTAGGTTTAAAAACAACCTACTCTGATGAAATAGGGCAATTCACACTAAAATTAAAAGGTAATTTACGCTCCAACCCAGTGGCATCAACACTTAATGGCACATTAACGGGAAGCAAAGGTGAGCAACAAATACTCAATTCAGTAATACAAAATGGCGAGATAGTTAATCACCTATAATATTGATCTTTCGCAGGAGCACGGATTGCTCCCTTTATAAAAAGCGTTACAATGCGCTAATGCCCTTTTCTTTATTGTGGAGTTTTCATGTCTGACGAAGATTTTTCCCCTGAAAAAATATCTTTAAATGTATTTCAACAATCTCCCTTAACTGCACTTGAAGATAACAGCACACTGCTTGTGTGTGATGACAACAAAACTCCGTTGTTCTATTGCCTTTCTAAAGAAGACTATGATGCATTGATTGAGCGAGTTATGGATGCCGAACTTGCAGCGATCGTACTTGAACGTCGCCAAAATAAATTAGAGGAGCTTGATTTAGACTGATTTTATCGATGCAATAATTTGTCTTAAATAGAACAAACAAAAAACACCCTTTCAGGTGTTTTTTTGTTTTTAGCGCATTTCACAGATGAAATTAACGTTTTTTCTTTTTACGACCTGGTTGAACAAAACGCTTACGAGAGTTATTTTCCGTTTCTTTAGTTTTTGTTTGAGGAATATGAATACCCAATGCTTTTGCATTACTACTGATTTGTTTTTTCGGCTTATTTTGCTTTGGTTTTGGTGGTGCTTCAGAAGTCGATTTTTCAATCGCTTCAAATAAGGTAATTAGCTCATCATCGGTCAGATCACGCCATTCACCAACAGGTAATCCCGACAAACTCACATTCATAATACGAATACGTTCAAGCTTAGTGACTTCATAACCAAAATATTCACACATACGGCGAATTTGGCGATTTAACCCTTGAACTAAGGTAATACGAAACACCATCGGCGCTTCTTTCTTGACCTTACATTTCTTGGTTTTTTGCCCCATGATAGGAACACCCGCACCCATTCCATGAATAAATTCATCAGTGATCGGCTTATTCACTGTTACAAGGTATTCTTTTTCGTGATCATTACCTGCACGTAGGATTTTATTGACTAAATCACCGTGGTTGGTCAGAAAAATCAATCCTTGGGAATCTTTATCTAAACGCCCAATTGGGAAAATACGGGTACTGTGGTTAACATAGTCAACAATATTATCTTTTTCGCCATCATCTGTGGTGCTCACAATACCCACAGGTTTATTCAGCGCAATTAAAACCAGCTCAGAGTTATCCTGTGCTTCAATCAATCGACCATTGACTTTGACTTCATCGCCAGCAAATACTTGATCGCCAATACCTGCGCGTTTGCCATTAATAAGGACAAGTCCTTGCTCAATATAACGGTCAGCCTCACGACGTGAGCAGATCCCGCTTTCACTGATATATTTATTAAGACGAGTAGATAAATTGGTGTCCATGCTTCCCTCCG
>JAEYFY010000363.1 GCA_023454395.1 Pseudomonadota bacterium | reverse complement strand
TGTATCTGGTTTCTACTCGTAATATGCTCAATAAAGCACAGCGTGAAAATTATGCTGTGCCTGCTTTTAATATTCATAACTTGGAAACCATTCAAGTTGTGATGGAAACAGCCGCTGAGATGGCATCTCCTGTGATCTTAGCGGGTACACCCAGCACGTTTGCTTATGCAGGTAGTGATTATTTGATCTCTATTTGCCAGCAGGCCGCAGAACAATATCGTATCCCTGTAGCCCTACATTTAGATCACCATGAAGATATTCCTGATATTTGTCATAAAGTCATTTCTGGTGTGCGATCTGCCATGATTGATGCCTCTCATTTTCATTTTGAAGAAAACATTCGCATCGTCAAAGAAGTTGTTAATTTCTGCCATCATTGGGATTGCACTGTTGAAGCTGAATTAGGTCGCTTAGGTGGGCAAGAAGATGACTTAGTCGTAGACGCTAAAGATGCGCTTTTCACCGATCCTGATTCAGCGGTACAATTTATCAAAGCAACGGGTATTGATTCATTAGCGGTTGCAATTGGTACCGCGCATGGCATGTACAAACATGAACCTCATCTTGATTTTGATCGTTTAGCTATTATTCGTCAAAAGACTGACATTCCTTTAGTTCTTCATGGTGCATCGGGTATTCCTGATGCCGATGTACGCCGTTGTATTGATTTAGGTATTTGCAAAGTTAACGTTGCAACCGAACTGAAAATTGCTTTCTCTAACGCTATCAAACAATACTTTTTAGATAACCCTGATGCTAGTGATCCTCGTCATTACCTTGTACCAGGCAAAGCCGCAATGAAAGCTGTGGTTGCAGATAAAATTCGTGTCTGTAAAAGTGATGGAAAACTGTGAAAACCAATAAAACTGTCGCCATTATTGGCGAATGTATGATAGAGCTGAGTGGTCAACCTTTCTTACCACAACAACAACGTTTTGGTGGCGATACACTAAATACCGCACTCTATTTATCGCGACTCTCGCCTTCATTACATCCGCTTTATATGACAGGATTAGGCACTGATACTTACAGTGCCTTAATGCAGAAAGCATGGGAAAACGAGGGGATCAACTGCCAATCTGTTATTACTATTCCCGAAAAACTTCCCGGTTTATATGCTATTGAAATTGATGCTCATGGTGAGCGCAGTTTTCACTATTGGCGAAATGATGCTGCCGCACGTTATATTGCGACCGATAAGCATTTTTTAGACAGTTTCAATGCGCTTCCTGATGATAGCGTCATTTATCTAAGCGGCATTTCTCTGGCTATTTTAACGCATGAAGGAAAAATCGCTTTACTCACCTTATTAGCGCGGCTTAAACAGCGTGGAATGACGCTCATTGTCGATTCTAATTATCGACCACGTTTATGGGATTCAATACCTCATGCACAAGAGTGGTTCGAGAAACTGTATCACATTAGCGATATTGCTTTAGTCACAGGTGATGATGAGCAAATACTTTGGCAACAACCCGCGTTGACAGAACAAAGTATTGCACAACGCCTTCATCAATGGGGTAATCAGAACGTCATTGTCAAATTGGGAGCTAAAGGCGCTTACTGGTCTGATGGCAACAATACAGGCTATGTTTCTCCCAAACCTATTGATTCTGTTATTGATACTACCGCCGCAGGTGACTCTTTTAATGCAGCTTTTATTGCAGCTTGGCTGCAAAATCAAAGCCTATCGACTTGCTGTTTATGGGGAAATACCTTAGCTGGGCTTGTCATTCAACACCATGGCGCCATCATTCCTCATGAAATTACAGATTCATTCTACACACTAATCAAGGATAACCATGACACAGTCAATTGTTGATACTCTTTCATCACTGAAAGTGATCCCCGTGATCCAAATTAATCGCGCTGAAGATGCAATCTGGCTGGGTGAAATTCTAACCCAAAATCAACTACCTGTTGCTGAAATTACCTTTCGTACACCAGCTGCAGCCAAAGCCATAAAACTAATGCATGAACACTTTCCTGAACTTATTTTATGTGCAGGAACAGTATTAACTGCACAGCAAGCAGATATGGCAAAAGAAGCTGGAGCAAGCTTTGTTATTTCTCCGGGTTATAACCCAAGTACCGTTGATTACTGCCTTAATAACGGCATTGATATTGTGCCGGGAATTAACAATCCAAGCCAAATCGAGGTCGCACTTGAAAAAGGCTTAACCTTACTTAAATTCTTCCCTGCAGAAGCCTCTGGCGGTGTAAAAATGCTAAAAGCATTAGCGTCACCTTACGCCCAAGTACAATTTATGCCTACAGGTGGCATTAGTTTAAATAACGTGAGTGATTATCTTGCTATTCCACAAGTTGTTGCTTGTGGAGGAAGCTGGATTGCTACAGCAGATACCATCGATAAACAAGATAAAGAAACCATTGTTAATCATATTCAAAGTATCCACTCATTATTAAAAACATATAAGGGATAAATAAAATGAAACAGGTTGCCGTTTTATTAGCTGATGGATTTGAAGAAGGTGAAGCCGTTATTTTTATTGATATCATGCGCCGTCTTGATATTCATGTTGATGTACTTTCTTGCATGGATAGCTTGGTATTAAATACTTATTTTGAAACTAAAATCAGCGCTGATTTTCTATTAACTGAAAAGCTAACACATAGCTATGACGCAATTATGATGCCGGGTGGTCCTAAAGGCACAGATCGTTTATGCGCTAACGAGCAAGTTATTCAATTTATTAAACGCCATATTACTGAAGATAAATATATTTGTGCGCTATGCTCTTCTGGAGCAAAAGTATTAGCAGCACATCATCTTCTTGAAGGTCGTAATTACAGTACTGGCGATAAATTAGCAGATAAATACGATGATGGTCATTATCTTGATCAAGATGTTGTTGTTGATGGAAAGTTTATCAGTGCAAAAGGATTAGGTGTGAGTTTTGAATTTG
>JAEYFY010000267.1 GCA_023454395.1 Pseudomonadota bacterium | reverse complement strand
TCCTTTTTAATTCTTACGAGGGAGATAACCATTGACACTAATTATTCCATTTTAGGATGATTATCGGTCTTCTCCGTATAAAAAATATGAATCTTGAACAATATTGCGTTGGTGATGTTCATATTATCGTCACAAATCAAACCTATGTTGTTATGTGATAGTTGTTGTATGATAGATGCAACAAAAGACGCGTTGACTAGCGTCTTTTTCTGTATAATATCATATTGTTAAGCATATTCCTCTTTTATATCCAGTTTCCAGCCCGGAACTGCCTGCCAATGTTCTTGTTCTTTTTCTAAATCCAATTCCATCAATGTGTTATCGGAAAGATAGTTTGCAGGAAAATAAAGTGTCCAATGATTTTCATCTGTAACTAAACGCAAAGATGCAGGTTTTGTCGTCGATTGTCGCTGATTATTAAGTAAAGTTGCTAATCTTAGTATTTGTACGAGCGGAAAATACTGTTTCTTTTTATAAAGATTAAATTTAGGCAACTCATCTAACTTGATCCCTTTTCGGTGATAGCGAACGAGAGTTGTTAATAACAGTTGTTGTTCTTGATTAAAACCAGGCAAATCAGTATTTGAAAGAATATAAGCAGAATGTCGGTGTAACCCACTTAAATTAATACTTAATCCCACTTCATGTAACATGACAGCCCAAACTAAAATAGCCTCTAAATCAGGGCGAACCAGTTTAGGATTTTGTTGCGCCCACTGAGCATAAAGAGATTGCATTGTTTCAAGAACACGCTTTGCTTGTTCTCTATCGATATTATAGTGTTCTGCAAGGCTTTTAGCTGTGCGCTGGCGAATATCTTGATGGCGAAATCTGCCTTCCATTTCATAAAGCACGCCTTCACGTAATGCACCGTCAGATAGGTGTAGGGCTTTTAATCCTAATGAATCAAAAATGCCGCATAAAATCGCCAAACCTGGAACAAAAACATGTTTACGTTCATCGGATAAACCTGGCAGGGCGATATCTTTAAATTTTTTAAATCGTAAAACTTGTTTCGTGAGCATAAGTAGGCGTTCTGGGGTAATAACACCGTCTTTTTCACCAAACTCAACTAAGATTTCATGAGCTGCTTTAATGGTGCCTGATGCTCCTAAAGCCACATCCCAGCCAGTCATCTTGTATTGCCATGCAATTTTTTCCATTTTACGGGCAGCTTTTTCTCGTGCTTTACGAAAAGCAGATTCACTGATTTTCTGTTCTGGGAAAAATTGACGGCTAAAACTGACACAACCCATACGTTGGCTTTCGATTAAAATTGGCTCAAAATTTTCACCAATAACTAATTCTGTTGAACCACCACCGATATCGATAACGAGTTTTCGACCTTTTTCAGATTGAGTGTGTTCAACACCCATAAAAATAAGTCGAGCTTCTTCATGCCCTGAAATAATTTCAATAGGATAAGGAATAACTTCTTTGGCTCGTTGAAGAAAGATTTTTGCATTAGTGGCAACACGCAAAGTGTGCGTTCCCACGACGGTGACATTTTCTGCAGGAAAACCCTGTAACCGTTCAGCAAAAAGAGAAAGGGCGGATAGCCCACGTAACATAGCCTCTTCGCTTAATTCGTTATCATCATCAAGCCCATCAGCAAGATAAACTCGCTGTTTTAAACGGCTTAATACTTGTAATGCGCCATTAACAACACGCGCAATTATCATATGAAAACTATTAGAACCGAGGTCAATAGCTGCAATTTCTAAAGGACGTGGTGATGAGTCATTTTGTGATAAAGGCATAAAGTTACGCTCGTGAACCTGGTTGTTCTAACAATTTAATATACTCATAGACAGCAAGCTGGGAACGGATCTTACGTTTATTTCCACGAGGAACATAGCTATTTGTTAAATCTTTATCGATATAACGTGCTTTTACGGTGTCATTAAATTGAATATCCAGTATATCAAGAACGCGTTGTTTTAGTTGAGGATCAAGCAACGCCACGGCAACTTCAATGCGATAGTCAAGATTTCGCGTCATCCAATCGGCAGAGGAGAGAAAGATTTTTTCATCCCCTTTGTTAGTGAACACATAAACACGATCATGCTCTAAAAAGCGGTCAACAATGCTGGTCACTTGAATGTTTTCACTAAATCCCGGCTGACTAGGCACTAAAGAACACATACCACGGACTAACAGCCGTACTTTTACACCAGCTTCTGATGCGTCATAAAGGCGATTAACTAGTTCTTCATCAACTAAATTATTCACTTTTAATGTGATCCCAGCAGGATGCCCAGCTTGAGCACTGTGAATTTCATTGGTGATTAACTGATTTAAAAGGGTACGCGAATTTTGTGGCGAAACCATTAAATGCTCAAAAGTAACAGGGCGATAAGGATTTTCAATAAAGCTAAAAACGCGGCGTACTTCATTGGTAATTTCAGTGTTAGCCGTTAATAGTGAATAGTCAGTATAAAGACGAGCGGTTTTTTCGTTAAAGTTCCCGGTACCGATATGCGCATAGCGAATGATTTCACCATTTTCTAAACGTGAAATGATAAATAACTTCGCGTGAATTTTTAGACCTGGCGCAGAGAAAATAACGTGTACACCCGCTTCTGTCAGGCGTTTTGCCCAGTGGATATTTGCCGCTTCATCAAAACGCGCTTGTAACTCGACAACTACCGTGACACGTTTGCCGTTATGCGCGGCATGGATCATCGAATCAATGATCCGAGAGTCTTTCGCTACACGGTAAATATTGATTTTTATCGAGATAACACTTGGGTCAAAAGAGGCTTGGCGCAACAATTCCAGCACATGTTCAAAGGTATGATAAGGATAATAGAGCAAAACATCACGCTCACGTATCGCATCAAAACCATTGCGGAAATTATCAAACCAAATATGGCGTAAACGTGGGATCGGTTTATTTAACAGAAATTTACTCCCCTCATTTGGGAAGTTAATAAAATCTTTAAAATTATGATAACGACCACCAGCAATGACGGAGTCATTATTCGATAAACCTAATTTACTGCGCAACAACGCCACCATTTCATCTGGCATATCACGTTGATAAACAAAACGGACAGGCTCTGCGGTAAGGCGTTGTTTTAATGTTGATGACATCATTTCAAGTAAACTTGATTCCATTTCTGTCGCAAGATCGTACTCTGCATCTCGCGTCATTTTCATGGAATAAGCATTTAATGAATCATAATCGAAAAAGCCTTTAAACACCTCATCAAGACAGTAGCGTAAAATATTATCCAATAAAATCATGGATTTTTTCTTACTACGCCCTTGGTCTGTCGGCAGAATAACAAAACGAGGTACTTTATCTGATGGAATTTCTAACAGGGCATAATGAATAATTTGCCCTTGCACAATTTCAACCGCTAAATAGGTATAGTCATCTTTAAGAAACTCAACTAGATCTGTTTCAGGGTTAATTAAAATAGGCGTGATGTGTTTTCTTAAATTCTGGCGGAAATATTGGCGCAACCAGATTTGTTGATTTGGTGAGATTTGGCGTTCATTAATTAAAAAGATTTGATTTCGCGCCATTTCAAGTAACAAATCATTGTATAAAGCATCAAACTCTTGGTCGGCTTTAGCCACTTTTGATTGAATTTTCTTTATAAGATGGCGAGCATGGCTTGATGCAGAGCGGGAGCCACGCTCTTCATTAATTAAAATACGGCGTTTTACATCGGCAAAGCGAACCTTGTAAAACTCATCAAGATTATTTGAATAGATCCCCAGAAACCTGACTCTTTCAATTAACGGGTTTCGTTTATCAGCCGCCTCTTGTAAAACACGTTCGTTAAACGCAAGCCAACTGATCTCTTTATCAATATAGAGTCGTTCCTGGGACATCTGAACTCCAACAAGGGTTAAAGTTAAAACTTAATATCTGAATAAATCAGACGTGTTGCTTAATAGTCGCACCCGGTTTTACAAAATTTTCGGGTTTCGCCGCTTTGGCTTTTTGTTCAAAATAAGGCGCTTGGAAAGTACACATTCTAATCGCAGAACGGTAGGCACCGTTAACAAAAAACTCATCTATTAAATCACCTTCTTTTTTAAAGCCAAGCTTTTCATAAATATGAATCGCTTTAGCATTCTCTTTAT
>JAEYFY010000264.1 GCA_023454395.1 Pseudomonadota bacterium | reverse complement strand
TTGGCTTCCTTGAAGTTGATGGTCAGAAAAGCTATTTTATTCCCCCTCCGCAAATGAAAAAAGTGATGCACGGCGACCGAGTTATTGCTGCCGTTCATACAAACGGTGATAAAGAATCGGTTGAACCTGAAGAACTAGTCGAACCTTTCTTAACACGTTTTGTCGGTCGTATTCAGAAAAAAGAAGGTGACAACCGTCTGTGGATAATCCCAGATCACCCGCTTTTAAAAGACGCCATTCCTTGCCGCCCAGCTCAAGGCTTAACACATAGCTTTGTTGATCAAGATTGGGCTGTTGCCGTTATGCGTCGTCATCCACTGAATAAAGGTGATAAAGGTTTTCAGGCTGAAATTACAGACTATATTACCGATAAAGACGATCACTTTGCGCCTTGGTGGGTAACCTTAATGCGTCATCAGCTTGAACGTGATGCACCTGAAATGAGTGACGAAGCGCTCACACTACATGACTCTTTACCTCGTGAAGATCTGACTTCTCTCTCCTTTGTCACTATTGATAGTGCTTCAACAGAAGATATGGATGACGCCCTCTTTATTCGTAAAGAAGAGAACGGTCAACTCACACTCTTTATCGCTATTGCAGATCCAACCGCTTATATTCTGCCTAACAGTGAATTAGATAAAATTGCCGCACAACGTGCGCTAACTAACTATCTGCCAGGCTTTAATATCCCAATGTTGCCTCGCGAACTATCAGACAATATTTGCTCATTACGCCCTAATGAGAAACGTCCTGCACTAGTTTGCCAAGTTAACATCACTGAAGATGGCGCTCTGCTTGAAGATATTCATTTCTACTCTGCATGGGTAGAATCAAAAGCTAAACTGGTTTATGACAACATTTCAGATTGGTTAGAAAGCGAAAACGCCCAATGGCAACCTGAAAATGAAATGGTTCATGAGCAAGTGATGTTATTAAAAGAGATGTGTGAAAAACGTCATGAATGGCGTGAAAAACATGCTCTGGTCTTTAAAGAACGCCCTGACTACCGTTTTATTCTTGATGAAGGCGGCAATGTTTTAGATATCGTTGCAGAAAAACGCCGTATCGCAAACCGCATTGTTGAAGAAGCGATGATCACCGCCAATATCTGTGCGGCAAAAGTGCTGGCGAAAAACTTAGGTTTTGGCGTTTACAACGTTCATACAGGCTTTGATCCACTTTATATCGATCAAGTTGTACAGACTTTAAAAGATAACGGAATTGAAACTACGTCTGAAAGTTTATTAACGCTTGAAGGTTTCTGCCAATTGCGTCGCGAGCTTGATAATCAGCCAAATCAGTTCCTTGATAGCCGTATTCGCCGCTTCCAAAACTTTGCTGAAATCAAAGCAGAGCCTGGTCCTCACTTTGGTTTAGGATTAGAAGCTTACGCAACATGGACTTCACCTATTCGTAAGTACAGTGATATTTTAAATCACCGTTTGCTCAAAGCGATTATCAGTAAAGAAAGTGCTGAAAAACCACAAGAAGAAGATGGCATTCGTATTGCAGAGCGTCGCCGTGCTAACCGTATGGCAGAGCGTGATGTAGGTGATTGGTTATATGCACGTTTCTTAAAACCTTTTGCTGGCACTGAAACACCATTTAATGCAGAAATCATCGATATTACGCGTGGTGGTGTTCGTGTTCGTCTAGTTGAAAACGGTGCTGTTGCCTTTATTCCTGCACCATTCTTACATGCTGTACGTGATGAAATTCAATGTAGCCAAGAAACAGGCACCGTCATTGTAAAAGGTGAAACTGCTTATAAGCTCAATGATATCATTCCTGTACGCATTGAAGATGTAAAACTAGAAACACGTAATATCGTCGCTCGCCCTATCTAATACGGCTTAAATCGGTATACAATAAGGCTGATAGTTCACTTAGAACTATCAGCTTTTTTATATCTTTAATTTCTAGTCAAACTAGCGATAAAAAAGGAAATGCTTTTATGATGCATTGATGTTTTCTCTGCGTCATAAATTTAATAAGTAATAAATGGATTAAATCAATGAAAGACAAAGTACAAATTAGTCGTTTTTTAAGCTATATCTTACGTCATGCTCCCGAAAGTATCGGTTTAACATTGAATGACCAAGGATGGGGTGAAATATCAAAATTAATCCTATTAGCACAAAAAAATGGAACACCACTCACCCTTGAATTAATTAAAGATGTTGTAGAAACCAATGATAAAAAGCGTTTTGCTATTTCAGAAGATGGGCTTTTTATTCGCGCAGTTCAAGGTCACTCTCTTAAAACCACAATTGATTACCAAGCGATTACTCCTCCTAAAATACTTTTTCACGGTACAGCAACTCGCTTTATTGATAGTATTTTTGATAAAGGTTTAATTCCTAATGGTCGTCAATATGTTCACCTTTCACAAGATTATAAAACAGCCGTGAATGTCGGTGAACGTCATGGAAAAGCGGTTGTTTTAACGGTGGATAGTGAAAAAATGTTGTGTGATGGATTTGAATTTTATCAAGCAGATAATGGTGTTTGGCTAACGCTTGCAGTGCCTGTAAAGTATCTAAAAATCAATGAGAAAGTATAGAATGAAACACAAAAAAAATAGGTGACATTGTCACCTATAATCTTACTTATCGACTTCGCTGCTTTATGACTAATTAATCATTTTTAGTTTGTTCTGGTGAAGAGCAATATATATCATGAACAACCCTGTTCTCAGTTTTGGTTTCTGCAAAAAGTACAGAAGAATATAATAGTGCGCCAATCATCAAATACGCTTTCATAAAATACCTTTTAAAAGACATCTATTAGTGACAATAAAAAATGCGCTAACCTCAATAGAAAATCAGCGCACTATCATTCATTTCGTTGCTATCTCGCTAAATCAGCCACCAGCCAGTTTAACTTTCATGCCTTTGGCTTCTAATAGCGATTTAATTAAATCACGTTTATCACCTTGGATCTCGATTAAACCCTCTTTGACACTACCACCGCAGCCACATTTTTTCTTCAGTTCAGCCGCAAGTTTGGCTAACTCTGCATCATCCAGATCGATACCTGATACAACGCAAACACCTTTGCCTTTACGTCCACTAGTTTGGCGTTGAATACGCACAATACCATCACCGGCAGGACGTACTGGTTTTTGTTCTTCTTCTTTTATACGACCCGTATCTGTGGAATAAACCAAACGAGAGTTATTATCCATGTTAATTACATACCTTGTATATATTCGTCTTACTTTAATATAGAACGATTAATTTGTTGCAATGTTTCATGAGGGTTATCGCTACGAGTGATAGGACGACCAATCACCATATAATCAACACCCGCTGCAATAGCTTGCTCTGGTGTCATTACGCGACGTTGATCGCCAACATCACTTCCTGCTGGACGTATCCCCGGAGTGACTAATAAGAAATCATCACCACAAACTTGTTTAAAACGTGTTGCTTCATGTGCAGAGCAGACTACACCATCAAGACCACAAGATTTTGTCAGTAACGCTAAACGTTCTGCTTGTTCTGCGGGCGTCAATGTTATTCCCAATTCAATTAAATCAGATTGATCCATACTGGTAAGTACAGTCACTGCCGTTAAAAGTGGTGCATCCTTACCAAAGGCAACAAGGCTCTCTTTGGCAGCACGCATCATACGACTTCCGCCACTCGCGTGTACATTGACCATCCATACACCAAGATCTGCAGCAGCAGCGACGGCTCTTGCAACCGTATTGGGAATATCATGGAATTTTAAGTCGAGGAAAATATCAAACCCTTCTTTTTGTAATTGAGTCACAAATTGAGGTCCAAAACGGGTAAACATCTCTTTACCAATTTTTAAACGACAAGACGAGGGATCGATACGCTGTGCAAAATCTAATG
>JAEYFY010000232.1 GCA_023454395.1 Pseudomonadota bacterium | reverse complement strand
ATTCATTCATTAATTAGGCTACATTTTTATGAGTCACTTCCTTCCTTTCTCTCGCCCTGCGATTGGCGATGAAGAAATCAAAGCCGTTGAGGATGTACTGCGTTCAGGTTGGATTACAACAGGCCCTCAAAATCATCAATTAGAGCAAGATTTTTGTGAAAAATTTGGTAGCAAACATGCTATCGCAATTTGCTCTGCCACTGCGGGTATGCATGTTGTTTTAATGGCGATGGGAATTGGCGCTGGTGATGAAGTTATCACACCATCACAAACTTGGGTTTCGACGATAAACATCATTACATTACTTGGTGCAGAGCCAGTGATGATTGATGTTGACCGTGATACTTTGATGGTGAGTGCAGAAGATGTCAAAAAAGCGATTACACCTAGAACGAAAGCAATTATTCCGGTTCATTATGCGGGCGCACCTTGCGATCTTGATGCATTAAGAAAAGTGGCACAAGATGCAGGTATTCCTCTTATTGAAGATGCAGCGCATGCTATTGGTACTCGCTATAAAAATGAATGGATTGGAGAAAAAGGAACTTCCATTTTCTCTTTTCACGCAATTAAGAACGTAACTTGTGCAGAAGGCGGATTAGTTGTTACTGATAATGACGAATTAGCCAATAGAGTACGTTGCTTAAAATTCCACGGTTTAGGGGTAGACGCTTTTGATAGACAAATTCAAGGGCGTAAACCTCAAGCAGAAGTTGTAGAGCCTGGCTATAAATACAACTTATCTGATATTCATGCAGCGATTGCCGTGGTGCAATTAGGGCGTTTAGATGAAATGAATGCTAAACGTGCTGAGTTAGTTGCTCTGTATCGTGAAAAACTCAAAGATTCTCCATTAGAAATGTTGAGTGTTCCTGAATATTCACATTTACATGCAAATCACCTATTTATGGTGAGAGTTGATAAAAATGCCTGTGGTATCGATCGTGATACCTTTATGGAGAAATTGAAGCAAAAAGAGATTGGTACAGGGCTTCATTTCCGTGCAGCGCACACACAAAAATATTATCGTGAGCGCTATCCTTCTTTATCCCTTCCTCAATCAGAATGGAACTCTGCAACGTTATGCTCGCTGCCGCTGTTCCCTGATATGAATAATGAAGATGTTATTCGCGTTGTAGATGCGATCAATGAAATTCTTTCGGAGCATATTTAAGTGTCAACATTTGATGAAATCAAGAAAGTATCGGTTGTAATTCCCGTTTATAACGAGGAAGAGAGCCTTCCTCAGCTTTTAGAACGTACAATTAAAAGCTGTAAACAATTAAAGCAAGAATATGAACTGATCCTTGTTGATGATGGTAGTAGTGACAATTCAGCTAAGATGTTAGAAGAAGCGGCTGCAATTGAAGAAAATCACGTTATTGCAATTATTTTAAACCGTAATTATGGTCAACACTCCGCAATTATGGCCGGTTTTAATCAGGCTGATGGTGATTTAGTGATCACATTGGATGCTGATTTACAAAACCCACCTGAAGAGATCCCAAGACTTGTCGCGACTGCTGAAGAAGGGTATGACGTTGTCGGAACTCGTCGTCGTAACCGCCAAGATTCATGGTTTCGTAAAACCGCTTCAAAAATGATCAACTCAATGATCACTAAAGCAACAGGTCGCTCTATGGGAGACTACGGTTGTATGTTGCGTGCTTATCGTCGCCACATTGTTGAAGCGATGTTACAGTGTCACGAAAGAAGCACATTTATCCCTATTCTTGCGAACACATTCGCTCGTCGTACTATTGAAATTGATGTCGCACACGCAGAGCGTGAATATGGCGATTCAAAATACAGCTTTTTAAAGCTGATTAATTTGATGTATGACCTATTAACTTGTTTAACCACGGCACCATTACGTTTATTAAGTATCGTCGGCAGTGTGATTGCTGTATCGGGCTTTGTATTAGCCTTATTGCTGATTATTTTACGTATTATTTTCGGTGCAATGTGGGCAGCTGAAGGTGTATTCACACTTTTTGCAATCTTATTTATGTTTATCGGAGCGCAGTTCGTTGCAATGGGCTTATTAGGCGAGTATATAGGCCGAATTTATAATGATGTAAGAGCGCGTCCTCGGTATTTTATCCAAAAAGTGGTTGGAGTTAATAAACCCAACAAAGATCAGGAAAAAGACTAATGAAAGCAATAGTATTTGCCTATCACGATATTGGCTGTGTTGGTTTAAAAGCACTTGAAAAAGCAGGTTATGATATTCAGGCTGTATTTACCCACACTGACGATCCTAATGAAAATCATTTCTTCTCATCTGTTGCTCGTGTGAGTGCAGAAATGGGATTGACAGTATTTGCACCTGAAAATGTCAATCACCCATTGTGGATTGAACGTATCCGTGAAATGAAACCTGATGTCATTTTTTCTTTCTATTATCGTCACATGTTAAGTGATGAGATCCTGAATTTGGCACCTAAAGGCGCGTTTAATTTACATGGTTCTTTATTACCAAAATATCGTGGTCGCGCACCAATTAACTGGGCGATTGTGAACGGTGAAACAGAAACGGGTGTTACTCTGCATAAAATGACCGTGAAAGCGGATGCAGGTGATATCGTTGCTCAAGAAAAAGTGACCATTGCAGATAATGATACTTCTCTGATTTTACATGAAAAAATAAGAGAAGCCGCTGATAAGTTACTTTCTAGCACATTACCACATATTGCATCAGGTGATTATTCAACAACAGTACAAGATGAAAGCCAAGCAACTTACTTTGGCCGTCGTTGTGCTGATGATGGTTTAATCGACTGGAATGCAGATGCAAAAACAGTTCACAATTTAGTGCGTGCTGTTACAGAACCGTACCCAGGTGCATTCACTTTCTTAGGTGAACGTAAAATGATTATCTGGCGTTCACGCGCAGTTGCTGATAATCAAGGCAAACGTCCTGGTACTGTTATTTCAACAGAACCTTTAGTGATTGCGTGTGGGAAAGGTGCAATCGAAGTTATTACTGGTCAAAGTGAAAATGGTCTTTATGTTCAAGGAAGTCGTTTAGCGACTGAAATGGGTATTGTGACTGATGTTCGCGTTGGACCGAAAGCGACTGCACAAGTTAAACGTCGCAAACGTGTTCTGATTTTAGGTGTGAATGGCTTTATTGGTAACCATTTAACTGAACGTTTATTGAAAGATGATAACTATGATATCTATGGTATGGATATCGGTTCTTCTGCAATTGAGCGCTTTATTGGTAATCCACGTTTCCACTTTATTGAAGGTGACGTGAGCATTCATACAGAATGGATTGAATACCACATTAAAAAATGTGACGTTATTCTGCCATTAGTGGCTATTGCAACGCCAATTGAATATACCCGTAATCCATTACGTGTATTCGAATTAGACTTTGAAGAAAACTTAAAAATTGTACGTTATTGCGTTAAATATAATAAGCGTATTATTTTCCCATCCACATCAGAAGTTTATGGTATGTGTGATGATAAAGAATTTGACGAAGATAATTCACGTCTGATTGTTGGTCCAATCAATAAACAACGTTGGATTTATTCTGTATCTAAACAGTTATTAGACAGAGTTATTTGGGCTTATGGTGCCAAAGAAGATCTGAAATTTACGCTATTCCGTCCATTTAACTGGATGGGACCTCGTTTAGATAACTTAAATTCAGCGCGTATTGGTAGTTCTCGTGCAATCACACAATTAATTCTGAACTTAGTTGAAGGTTCACCAATTAAATTGGTTGATGGTGGCGAGCAAAAACGTTGTTTCACTGATATCAATGACGGTATTGAAGCTTTATTCCGTATTATTGAAAACCGTGATAACAAATGTGATGGTCAAATTATCAATATCGGTAATCCAACTAACGAAGCAAGTATTCGCGAATTAGCAGAAATGCTGTTAGATTGCTTTGAAAAACATGAGTTACGTGGTCATTTCCCTCCATTTGCCGGCTTCAAGAAAATTGAAAGTAGCAGTTACTATGGTAAAGGCTATCAAGATGTTGAACACCGTAAGCCAAGCATTAAAAACGCAGAGCGTTTATTGGATTGGAAACCAAGTATCGAAACTCGTCAAACAGTAGAAGAAACATTAGATTTCTTCTTACGTGGCGCAGTTGAAGAATTAGGCACTAAATAGGAATAAACAATGAAGAAAGTTGGTTTGAGAGTTGATGTGGATACTTATCAAGGAACGAAACAAGGTATTCCACAGCTGCTGGATGTATTTGCCAGACATAACATTCATGCCAGCTTCTTCTTTAGTGTGGGTCCAGATAATATGGGGCGTCATTTATGGCGCCTTTTAAAGCCCAAATTTTTATGGAAAATGCTGAGATCTAATGCTGCATCACTGTATGGCTTAGATATTTTATTAGCCGGTACAGCATGGCCGGGTAAAAAAATTGCTAAAAATTTAGGTTATTTGATGAAAGAAACCCAAGATGCAGGGCATGAAGTTGGATTGCATTCATGGGATCATCAAGGTTGGCAAGCAAAAGTCGGGCGCTGGTCAACAGAAGAATTAATGCAACAAGTTCGTTTAGGTGTTGAAGCACTGGAAAAAGCACTTGAAAACCCTGTAAAATGTTCGGCAGTTGCTGGATGGCGAGCAGATGAACGCGTATTAACAGTTAAAGAAACTTTTCAGTTCGATTACAATAGCGATTGTCGAGGAACACATCCTTTCAGACCTATTTTAGAAAATGGTTCTATCGGTACGGTGCAAATTCCAGTAACATTACCAACTTATGATGAAGTCGTTGGTATAAAAGTTAAGGATGAAGATTTTAATCAATTTATTATTGATGAAATCAAAAAAGACAGGGGAATACCTGTTTATACTATCCATACTGAAGTTGAAGGAATGTCAAAAGCCGCTCAATTTGAGCAGTTACTGGCAATGATTGCAAATGAAGGCATCGAATTCTGCCCGTTAAGCGATTTATTACCACTAGATAAAGAAATGCTTCCGATGGGTAAAGTTGTTCGATCTGACTTTCCAGGTCGAGAAGGCTGGTTAGGGTGCCAACAAGAGGTCTAACGAAACTATGTTGAATAACCGGGCGAGTAAAATAGGGGCCATCCTCTTGGCTCTTTTTTTTGTTCTTACCTACTTATTTCCATTGAACAGCCGGTTATTATGGCAGCCAGATGAAACCCGTTATGCGGAAATTAGCCGTGAAATGGTGGTGAGCGGGAACTGGATTGTTCCTCATATGCTCGATATCCGCTATTTTGAGAAACCTGTTGCAGGTTATTGGATTAATAATGTTAGCCAATTAATTTTTGGCCATACTAATTTTGCTGTACGTTTTGGCTCTGTTATTTCTATTCTGTTAAGCACATTACTTGTCTATTTATTGGCAAGAATGATGTGGCGTAACCGCCAAGTCGCTTTTGTTTCTAGTTTAATCTATTTATCCATGTTCTTAGTGTTTAGCGTCGGTACGTACAGTGTATTAGATCCTATGTTGGCACTTTGGGTTACTGCGAGTATGGTTTGCTGTTTTTGGGCGCTTAAAGCGACCACAGTCAAAACACGAATATTAGCGTGGATAACATTAGGGCTTGCATGTGGTATGGCATTTATGACCAAAGGATTTTTAGCCTTAGCTATCCCGGTCATTGTTATGATCCCTATCACGCTGTATCAAAAACAATTTATGCAAATGTTGCTCTATGGCTTACTTGCGGTATTTAGTGCCGCATTAATTAGTTTGCCGTGGGCATTGGCTGTTGCTAAAGCAGAGCCAGATTATTGGCACTACTTCTTCTGGATTGAACATATTCAGCGTTTTTCGGGTGAAGATGCTCAACACAGCTCTCCATTTTGGTACTATATCCCAGTTGTCTTATTAGGTGTGATCCCTTGGCTTGGATTACTGCCGGGCGCATTAATGGACGCTTGGAAGAAAAGACGCAAACGTCCTGAATTATTCTTCTTATTATGCTGGTTTGTCGTTCCGTTCTTATTTTTTAGTATTGCGAAAGGTAAGCTACCGACATATATGCTGCCGTTTATGGCACCACTAGCAATGCTAATGGCGAAATATGGCGTAGATTGCGCACGCAAATTTAGAATGAAAGCGCTGCGTATAAATGGTTATATCAATATCTTTATTGGTGTTGCTGTTGTTATCGCTATTTTAGTTATTCAGCTCGTCTCTTCAAAACCTATTTATATGCCATATGAATGGTCTAAATGGGTATTAGCGATAGTCGCATTTTCATTATGGGGTATTATTGGTTATCTTTGCTCTACACTTAATGGAAAACACTGGTTATGGGCGGCGTCTTGTTCGCTAGGTGTTAGCTTATGTATTGGTCAGGCAATACCAAATAGCAGCGTAGATGGAAAGTTACCTCAAGAATTTATTCGCCAAAATATCGAGACATTAAACGCAAGCAAATACATTGTGAGCAATAGCGTTGGTGTCGGTGCGGGATTAGCGTGGGAATTACAACGTAGCGATATTTACCTTTATGAAAGAACAGGCGAATTAACTTATGGTATTGAAGAGTATCCGGATTCTCAGCATAAATTAATTAAACCTGATAATTTTGCTCAGTGGTTAGAAGAAGCAAGAAAAGAAGGGAATGTTTCAGTTGTTATTACCTTTAAAGATCCTAAAAGATTAGCACAATTGCCAAGACCTGAAGAGCTAGTGACAAACCATCGAGTGGCTATTTTAACCTATGAGAAGCGTAATTAATGTCATTTGTTTTATTGCTGATCGTGAGTTTTTTGACCTGTATAGGGCAAGTATGTCAAAAACAAGCGGTGGTTAGCTGGCAAAGTGACTCTTTAACAAAAGCCAGAAAAACGATTTTCTGGCTTTTTGTTGCAATTGCTATGCTTGGTTTAGGCATGTTATTTTGGCTCCGATTATTACAGCTCCTTCCTTTAAGTATTGCTTATCCCATGTTAAGTATTAACTTTATTGTGGTGACATTAATTGGCCAGTTTGTTTATAAAGAGCCGGTTAATGTGAAACATTGGATTGGGATCGCGTCAATTATGGTTGGTATTATATTGATGAGTATACAAGCATGAAAGGCTATCTATGGGCAATTGGAAGCGCACTATTAGTGACGGTGGCTCAATTGTTGCTAAAGTTTGGCATGTCTGAACTACCCGCTTTACAGCTAGAAAAACAGTGGTTTGATTTTTCATGGTTATGGGCCAATGTAATGCCACTTGCTATCGTGTTTGCTGGTCTTGTCGGTTATGTCCTTTCTATGGTTTGTTGGCTATTCACTTTACGTACCATTCCTTTAAATAAAGCCTATCCGCTGATCAGCTTGAGTTATGTGTTTGTTTATATTCTTGCAGTGATATTACCTTGGTTTCAAGAAACACCGTCATGGACAAAAACAGCGGGTGTTGCATTTATCATGATTGGAGTGTGGTTAATCAGTCAAAAAGCGAAAGATGCTCAAACACACTAACTTAATGATTGTAGAATTTATTTTTTGAATTCTGTTGTTAATTGTGCGATTTATGCTATCAATCATCACTCATTCATCTTCAATAACTTGTTTTTGCTTAAAAAAGCAGATAGATTTTAAAATCTATGATAACAATAATGGTGGATGCAATGAGAAAGTCTATTTTTTATCCTTTCTTACTCTGTATTATTCTGCTGGCTGGATGTTCATCTAGCCCGTCTAAGCGTATTCCACCAGCGCCTCCTTTAAAAACACAACTTTCTGACCCTATCATGGTGATAGTGCAATTAAAATCGCAGCTTGAGCAATGGTATGGTACGCCATACAGCTATGGTGGAATGACGCCTTCTGGTATTGATTGTTCGGGCTTTGTGTATAAAACTTACAGTGATCGCTTTGATATAAAACTTCCTCGAATGACCATTGATCAAACCAAATATGGTACACAAATCAGTAAAAGTGATTTAATGCCAGGTGATTTGGTTTTCTTCAAAACCGGTGGTGGTGAAAATGGTCTTCATGTCGGTATTTATGATACTGATAATACATTTATCCACGCATCAACTAGCAAAGGGGTAACTCGCTCATCCCTTGATAATGTCTATTGGAAAAAGACATTCTGGCAAGCTCGCCGATTGTAGTTTCGTGCCATTTAACAGCCTAATATATTGAGAGTTATGGTATCTTATACCTTATTTTCTTCATATAGGTATTCCTTATGTCAGGCAAATTGCGTCTGTTAATTTC
>JAEYFY010000156.1 GCA_023454395.1 Pseudomonadota bacterium | reverse complement strand
AAATGCTGGCAGAAGAGGCAGAAAAAACACAAGTGATTGGTGGTACAGGTATTGCTCATACACGTTGGGCAACACATGGTGAACCTTGTGAAGATAATGCGCATCCTCATGTATCGGGTACGATTGCCGTTGTACATAATGGCATTATTGAAAACTACCAAGAACTGAAAGCAGAATTAATTAAAAAAGGGTATCAGTTTGCTTCTCAAACTGACACTGAAGTAATTGCTCACCTTGTTAACTGGGAACAGCGCCAAGGTGGTACATTACGTGAAGTTGTACAACGCGTTATTCCTCAATTACGTGGTGCTTACGGTACCGTTATTATGGATAGCCGTACACCTGAGTTATTAGTTGCTGCTCGCTCTGGTAGCCCGCTGGTGGTAGGTTTGGGCGTGGGTGAAAACTTCCTTGCTTCTGACCAATTAGCTCTATTACCTGTTACTCGTCGCTTTATCTATCTTGAAGAAGGAGATATTGTCGAGGTCACTCGTCGCCATGTTCATATTTTTGATGTGAATGGCGAAGAAGTTGTGCGTGATACGATTGAATCAAATGTTCAATACGATGCAGGTGATAAAGGTGTTTACCGTCACTACATGCAAAAAGAGATCTATGAACAGCCTCTCGCGATTAAAAACACGCTTGAAGGTCGTTTAAAATCAGAAACGATTGATCTCAGTGAACTAGGATCTAAAGCTGAAGATATCTTATCTAAAGTTGAACATATTCAAATTGTCGCTTGTGGGACTTCTTATAATGCCGGTATGGTTTCACGTTATTGGTTTGAATCTTTAGCGGGTATTCCTTGTGATGTCGAAATTGCATCAGAATATCGCTACCGTAAACCAGCAACTCGCCGTAATAGCTTATTGATCACATTATCTCAATCAGGTGAAACGGCTGATACGTTGGCAGCTTTACGTTTATCTAAAGAGCTAGGATATTTATCATCACTGGCGATTTGTAACGTTGCAGGCTCTTCTTTAGTTCGTGAATCTGAATTTGTTTTAATGACTAAAGCGGGTGCTGAAATTGGTGTTGCATCAACCAAAGCATTTACCACACAGTTAACCGTTCTATTAATGCTGGTGGCATATATGGGACGTATTAAAGGTTTCGCGACATTAGAGCAAGAAGTTTCAACGGCATTACACGCATTACCAAGCCGCATTGAAAGCATGTTATCGAAAGATAAAGTGATTGAAGCGTTAGCTGAAGACTTCTCAGAAAAAAGCCACGCTTTATTCTTAGGTCGTGGCGACCAATACCCGATTGCGGTAGAAGGTGCATTAAAGCTAAAAGAGATCTCTTATATTCATGCAGAAGCTTATGCTGCGGGTGAATTAAAACATGGCCCATTAGCATTAATTGATGCGGATATGCCAGTTATCATTATTGCGCCAAACAATGAATTATTAGAAAAATTAAAATCTAATATTGAAGAAGTGCGTGCGCGTGGTGGCTTACTGTATGTGTTTGCGGATCAAGATGCGGGCTTTGAAGAAAATGAAACGATGAAGTTAATTTCTTTACCTCATGTTGAAGAGCTTATCGCGCCTATTTTCTATACTGTACCATTACAGTTGTTGTCTTATCATGTGGCGTTAATTAAAGGCACTGATGTAGACCAACCTCGTAACTTAGCAAAATCGGTTACAGTTGAATAAATAAAGTTAAAGTTAGCTTTATTCTAAAAAAAACCAGTTATGCTGTAAAAAGCAGGCTGGTTTTTTTATGTCTAGAAAATAAAACTCTGCCCGCAAATTGATAACAGGCAGAGGAAAATAGCACCATCGGAGAGATATATTGCTATTAAAACAACACAACAGTAAGAACAAAACTAGTTGTAAGACTTAAATAGAGATTGATTACCTGACTTATCAAAGGCAATCACTTGGTAAGGCTCCTTGTAATCACCTGCATACATACCTAAACTACCTGCGGGCATTCCTGCAACCGCAATACCCGATTTAGATTTATCCACTAAGTTGATATTTTTTAAGCTATCGACAGGAATATGCCCAACTAAATCTTTACCTTGATAAGTCGCAAAGTGGCAACTTAATAAATTATTGGGTACACCTGCTTGTTGATATTTTTCCATTAATTGTGTTTCTGAAACAATATTCACTTTAATGTTAAAACCGGCTTCTTTCATACCATCAGCCCATAACGTACAGCATCCACAACTCTCTGTTTTATAAACCTCAACAATATTATTAGAAGCATAAGCTGTGCTTGTAAAAGCAGAGATTGCAATGACAGAAGGCAGTAATAATTTTTTCATTGTTCATTCCTTTTATTAAGTTGATAGACGAAACACTAATCTTTCCCCCTACTGGAAGGTCAATTTAATTAAGGTATAAACGCGTAGAGTTTTGTAAAAAAATATTTATAGAAAACAAAGATATAAATAATACTTTGCTGACCCTTTTTTGATGTTTTTCGGGAATATAACTTGATATAAAAAGAAAAAAGCCTGCATAGCAGGCTTAAAATGGAGAAAACAGGGTAAACGTAGAGTAGTTAGGAATGAGGGTATCTCATAAGTTAAATCACCTCTTGCGAAGAGTGTTTGTGCTTTAACTTTAAATTACTATAAACCTAAACTTAACCTGAGGTTAAAGCGGAGAAATTTGTATAAAGGGTCCAATTTTATTGATTAAACTAAAATATAAAAAAGTGGAAAATAAAAAGCTAATATATTTCAATATATTAGCTTTTATAATAAACAGACTATGTTTAATTTAAATACAAATTATTTGATGGTAATTATTTGATAATGGTAATTTGTTTTACGTCGATCTCAGTACTTGTCCATTCTTTATCAACTTTACCTTCAATTCTGACGGTATTATCTGGTGTAACTGTTTGTCCACGCCATCTTTTATTGTCGATATCCACATTGATACCGCCAGTGCTGTCTTCAAAAACATACAGCTCATCACCAATTTTCTTGGTAATTTTACCCGTTAAGATAACCCAAGTGTCATCGGAAAGATCTTTTGCTTTTGCAACAGTGGTTTCGCTAATGGAAGGACCTTTAAATCCCCCTTGATCTGCACTTGATTGGATAGTGCCTTGAGGAGAAACAAAACCACCATTATTATGAGATGTTGTATTGGCTTGAGATGCAAAAGCCAACGTACTACCAATTAATAATACAAGAATTTTTTTCATATCAAGCTCGCTTTTTGGTTAAAATATAACTAATTATGGTACTTATTTTATTTCAGTTTTATATATAAAAAAGTATGTAAAGGTAAATCTAGGTATTAATGTATCAAATGATTGATGGTGTGATTTAAAAGCCAGAGTTATATTTTATAGTGTTGTTTTTTTCAATATAAGTATCTATCACTAAAGACTTCTTTTCTTTAAGTTAAATCCTCTAGTTATTTCCCCTTAGGATCAGTGTAGACCGTTATTCAAATATATACCCTGTAGGATCATTGTTTTTAGATGTATTACCTCTTATCATCCAGCGCCTTCAAATTTTTTTTAATTTTCCCCTATTATTTTTAGAGGTTTTAGGTTTTATGACTAACGAACGCATTGCCAATCCGGGTCCATTAGGTTTAATGGGTTTTGGTATGACAACGATTTTGTTGAACAT
>JAEYFY010000137.1 GCA_023454395.1 Pseudomonadota bacterium | reverse complement strand
CATTACCACTATCTCTGCCCGATGATGAGACATTCGATAGCTTTTATGCAGGGGAAAACGCGTCGTTAGTCGCGGCAATTCGAACCGCCATTCATCAATCTCATGGCAGTTATATCTATTTCTGGTCCCGTGACGGAGGTGGAAAGAGTCATCTATTACATGCCGCTTGTGCTGAACTTTCTTTAAAAGGTGATGCTGTTGGGTATGTTCCCCTTGATAAACGCGCCTACTTTGTTCCCGATGTTCTTGAAGGTATGGAACATTTATCCTTAGTTTGTATTGATAATGTTCAATGTATTGCCGGTGATGAAGAGTGGGAACTCGCCTTATTTAATCTTTATAACCGTGTTTTAGAGCATGGGCGAACCTGTTTATTAATTACAGGGGATAGACCACCTCGCCAAATAGAGCTACAACTTCCTGATTTAGCCTCTCGCCTTGATTGGGGGCAAATCTACCGTTTGCAACCGTTAAGTGATGAAGAAAAAATTCAAGCGTTGCAATTAAGAGCAAAACTTCGTGGGTTTGAATTACCTGAAGATGTTGGTCGTTTTGTATTAAAACGTTTAGATAGAAAAATGCGCACCTTATTTGAAATGCTTGATGAACTTGATCACGCATCGATTGTTGCTCAACGTAAGCTGACCATCCCATTTGTGAAAGATATACTCAAACTTTAAATAGCCTCACTCATCTCGTTAGGTGAGGCGAATAATCTAAAACCTACCTCTACTTCAAACTCAACACTCATCGAAAGTAACAAATTTTTGTTATTTATTTTTTTGTTATTTATTAACGGTAAACTTGCTGTTTTTATCTTTTTTAATAAAAAAGACAAGATAAAAAAACCGCTTGTCTTTATACAAGGCAAGCGGTGAGAGACACAAACAATAAAGGGGGAGGGTTAAATAATTAGTTTGCTTCTACTACTTTGGTTTTCTTCTGAGGAACCAGTAAGAAAATCAGATAAAGTGCAGTGATTGCCACTGTGTAGCCAGTGAAGATTAACCAGAATGATTTCCAATCAACCGCACCATTGGTGGTATATAAATCAATGACCCAGCCACTTAACATTGCACCTAAATAAGTACCAAAACCGTTCACTAAGGTCATAAACATACCTTGTGCTGTTGAACGATATTGTAATGGGATCTCTTTTTCTAAGAACAGTGAACCAGAGATATTAAAGAAGTCGAATGCACAACCATACACAATCATTGATAACAATAAGACGATTTGACCTAATGATGTGTAGTCACCGTAAGCAAAGAAGCCGAAACGTAAGATCCAAGCAATCATACTGAATAAAACGATAGTTTCGATTCTTACGCGTTTTAATAACAGTGGTAGAAACAGAATAAATACGACTTCTGAAATCTGTGAAATAGATAAGAACACAGAAGGATAACGTGCAAAGAATGAATCGTCTGCATTTGGAGATTGTGCAATATCTTGCAGGAATGGCACACCAAAGGTATTGGTAATTTGCAGTACAGATCCTAACAGTGTTGCGAAGAATAAGAAAACAACAACATTTTTCTTTTTAAATACTTGCAGAATATTAGTGAGACTAAATGCCACTTCTTCGGCTTTGGTTTCGTTTTTGTCTACTGCTTTAGTTGCCGGTAAGAACATTGCAAATACTGCTAAAGCAATAGAAGCGATCGCAGCAACAAAGAGCTGATGATAGCTATTACCTAAACCTAAGAAGCTAATAACCCACATGGCGGCGATAAAACCAACAGTGCCGTAAACACGAATTTTAGGGAAGTAGTTATTAGGCTCTAAATGTTTTTGTTCTAACAGTTCGAAAATAATGCTGTTTGCCATTGAGATACTTGGCATAAAGAACAACAAATGTAATAAAGTCGCAAAAAATAGTGTGGTGACTGTTGTCATTTGCGACATTAACACTAATGCTAATGCAGAAAAAATATGCAGGGTAATAAACACTAATTTACGGTTATTTATTTTATCTGCAATAAATCCCATGATGACGGGAGCGATAAGTGAGGCAAGTCCAAGAGCACTAAAAATAAGCCCAACATCACTACCTTTAAAATGCAGTTCTCCAAAGAGATACGAGGCGAATGTGACAAGCCAAGATCCCCATATAAAGAACTGGAGGAATGAGACAAGTTTTAATCTAAGTACGATATTCATCTGTTTTCCTATTAGCCTAGCAATCACCTGACACCAATAATGGCGATTGGTTAGTTTTAATTGCCCATAATGTTGGCTATAACGTTGTTTATTTCATATACATCTACAACTTCGTTTCACACTAATTAGTTGTTATCAAGTTAAAAAACAACAATAAAAGAAGAGATAGAGTAAATAACAAATTGAAAGCTTATTGCTGTGTTGCAGTATTGTTTTAAATGTATGTTTCTTGTTAATTTCTTTCTTGGATGATAATGAAAAAATATTTTGGCGAGAATTTATTGTTTATTGATTCTGCTATCATATTTTCTGATGCTCATGATATGTAGGAATGCATTTGTGTAAAGAGACTTGAGTCACAATATAAATGAAACACATGATTATTTTTTTCTTATAATTGTGAGTTTGTGCGGAGTAGTGTGATCTCAGTAAAAGTTTTCAAAAATGGGGATTTCCTACCCATAAAAAATATGAAATTGAAATGAAAAATTTTGAAAGCACAAAGCCATTGTTGTTTTTCTCGTGTGGAAATAAGAAACACTTTGCTAATGGCGATATTTACAATTTAATAACATTTAAGAGTTTGTTTCTTAATTGAGAAAGAGAGTAAACGGTTGTGGGATCTATAATAATGTGAATTGTGAATAGAGAGAAGCCCATATATCTAAGAACACATGTCTAAGAACACATGTCTAAGAACACATATCTAAGAACATAAATGGGCTTTAAATTTTGAAGATTAATTAAACAGTTCTTTCACTTGCTCTGGTGGACGACCTAAACGGGCTTTATTACCGACAACCACAATAGGGCGTTCAATAAGTTTAGGATTTTCATGCATTGCTTGAATTAATGCATCTTGTGATGTTTCATCAGCCAATTTTAGCGTTTTATAAATTTCTTCTTTTGTACGCATTAACTCTCTTGCATCATTAAAATCTAATGCTTTGAGCAGTGTTTTAAGCTCCGTGACGGAAGGTGCTGTATCTAGATAGTGAATAACATTAGGCGTTATTTGCATTTCTTCCAATAAATGTAAGGTTTCACGGCTTTTTGAACAGCGTGGATTATGATAAATCGTCACTTTCTTGGTCATGGTTGTCCCTTATTTAAATTGACTGTCTCTTTGCTGAATTTTTCTTAATTGGTCTATGCGAGCATCAAAGCGAGCTTGATCATTACTACCCAGTTTAACTTGTCTACTTGCATCACCTAAGTAACGGATCGCTGTTTCAAAGTCACCTCTAAGTGCTAAATCTTCCGCATAAGCGGCTAATTCATGTGCTCTATCACCTTGTTTGGCTGAATTTTCTGCCATTAATTGCCAGCCAATAGGATCATTTGGGTTATCAAAGGTATAACGATAAAGTAGGCGGTTAGCTTCGTTATATTGCTTATTATGCATATATGCATTCGCTAAATTGGCAATAATGACGTTGTTGCTGCGGTTTTGTTTTAATGCGAGTTGTAATCTTGCAACTGCATCACCGGCTCTATTTTGTTCTAAATCGATATCTGTCATTGCATCAATAAGCCAAATATTATTAGGCTCTTTTTCTAACATCGGGGTGAGCAGTTTTCTTGCTTCATCAAATTTACGATCACGAGAATAGATCAGTATTAGCGCGTAATTTGCGGCCGACTTTTCAAGATCAGTACCTTGCTTAAACTGATCAAGTACCGTTTGTAATGCATTCTCAGATGTTGGGTTTTTCGTCAGCATGGTTAAGACACGCATTTTAGCAAACAGAAAGTTAGCTGACTGTGGAACCTGTCGAGCAGGAAATTGACTTGCTCGGCTTCTTGCATCGGATAAGCGGCTATCGGGTAAGGGGTGCGTTAATAACATTTCAGGCGGTTTAGAGCTATATCGTACTTGGTCAGCAAGAATTTGCATAAAATCAGGCATCCCTTTGGGATCAAATCCTGCACGATAGAGTGTCTGTATTCCGATACGGTCTGCTTCTTGCTCATTCATTTGCGTGAATGTGATCATATTTTGTTGCATACCCGCCATACTTCCCGTAAAGGTAGCAAGACCGGCATTGGGATTTGCCATAAATATCAGAATAGAACCCAATACGCCAGCAAGTGCGAGCGGTGTTGTTTTAGCTTGGTCTTCAAGCATTCGCGCTAAATGTCGTTGAGTAACGTGTGTGATTTCGTGTGCCATCACAGAGGCTAATTCACTTTCTGTCTGGCTATATCGAAAGAGAGCAGAATGCAAAACAATGTTTCCGCCAAAATATGCAAAGGCGTTAATATTGGGGTTGTTAACTAAATAGAAGTGAAAAGGGGTTTTGACTGAGCTGGCGTTAGAAACAAGTTTTTGCCCCAAATTATTAATATAGTTAGAGAGTAATGGGTCAAAAACTAATGGTGCACTATTTCGCAGTTGGCGAGTATAGTAATCACCCATAGCGATTTCTTGATTGATGCTTAATGTAGAGCCTGCGGTAGTTCCCATATCAGGTAAAGAGTCTTCAATATCAATCGCAGCATGCGCTGGCACTACTGATGTTGATAGCAACGCAGAAACAAGAAGCGCGACTAAGGGTTTTTTAAGTCTGAGTTTCATACAACTGTATCCTGATGGCTATCTTA
>JAEYFY010000245.1 GCA_023454395.1 Pseudomonadota bacterium | reverse complement strand
CCAGGCTGCGCTACTCGCCGAAAACGAGGTGCATCTTACTGCCAGAAACCCACTCCGTCAATACTTTTTTAGTATCTCCTGACTGTTCGTATGGTTTTCAATCAAAACGGTTGATTTTTAACTTTTTATCATAAAAAAGAGGTGAATTTTAGCGTTATTGTAACAAGCTCCCCTCTCTTTCTTCGTTTTACTATGGCTTTCTTTACGTTATCCATAAAACATGAAAAAAAATAACAAATTTATTCTTAATTATTATCGTTTAATTAGTGTACTTTTTATATAATTACATTATGTCGAATAAGGTAGGTAGTTTAGAGAATGAAACAATGTTGGTGGGGTGTCGCATTACTTTTATTGTCAATCACACTTCCAGCTCAAGCATCTACAGCTCATGCTTGCCGAGTGTACTTTAAAGAAGCGGATAGATTTATTCATTACATTTCTCAAAGAGAAGATCTAAAACATAATATGCCGGAGATTAAGGCTAACTTCGAGCAAAGCAAAAAGCAGATAATGACAGCGCCTTTGGCAGAACAAAAAGTAATATGTGACAAGGAAATGCAAGAACTTAATAGTTTGAATAAAATGTTTGGCCCTAAAGAAGAAACAGCGCTAAATAAATAAACAGATAATGACTAAATATAATTACTTATTTATTTTTATTATTTAGTCATTAACTTGATATTAATTCTTATTTTCATGATTATTATTCACAGTGGTGCTTTCCAATCTTTTTATACGCTCTTTAGGTGAATTATCACTTTTATCATCACTCTGAGTATAATAATCATAAGGTAATAATAAAGTATCTAATACGGCACTAAAAGGAAGATCAAGAACAACCAATGGCTTCATTGCCCAGCCAGTTTCATCATCTTTTAGCATGGTCATATTATTTTTTGTGCCTGAATAAAGTTCTTTATTCGGGCCTGCATGAGTCATAACACTTGAGCAACCGGTCAATAATGTCGTCAAAAATGTGACTAATGTTAAATTTTTACTTGTCGTTCTGAATATCATAAGGCACCTATAAAACGAGATCCGTAGTCAACGCTTTTTATCATATAGTTAAACCTGTTTTCTCTTACAGGACAAGAGAAAGATGATATAAAAAAGCTTAATTTTTCAGTCATTAAATAAATAATTCTAGTGTGCGAAAGTTTCACTTTATCTAATTAAAAAAAACATAATAATATTATTAACTATTATGTTTACATGATATTAAAATTCAACCTTCATTATTTTAAATAAACGCTTTAACGCTATATTTATCTTTCTTTTTTTTTTGATCTCTATATATGTTGAATCTGTGCGATAAGACACAGCGACTTTCATTATTCTTTGCCAAAATAGGTTTATCGTTTTAGCTCAAATTTTCTCATTTTTATTTTTGGGTACAGGATCTTTTTTATGAGTGATATTGCATTAACAATGGTGATGTTGTCATTAGCAGGCGCTCTAGGTCTTTGGATTGGCAATATCAAAATTTATCGAGTCAGCCTAGGGATAGGCGGTGTTCTTTTTGGTGGAATTATTATTGGCCACTTTGCTCAGCACTATAACTTTTCCCTTAATGCACAAACCCTTCATTTTATTCAAGAATTTGGGCTTATTCTTTTCGTTTATACTATTGGTATCCAAGTCGGCCCTGGTTTTTTTTCCTCATTACGTGTTTCGGGCTTAAAGCTAAACGCTTTTGCCATATTAATTATTCTTCTTGGCTCAATCATAACTGCATCTATTTATCGTCTATTTGATGTTCCTTTGCCTATTATTTTGGGTATTTTCTCAGGTGCTGTTACCAACACCCCTTCTTTAGGTGCTGGACAACAAATACTGACAGACCTGCATGTTGACCCAACATCGGTAGGACAAATGGGAATGGGCTATGCCATGGCTTATCCTATGGGGATTTGTGGCATTCTGCTAGTAATGTGGCTTATTCGTGTGTTCTTTAAAATCAACATTGATGAAGAAGCAAAAGCTTTTAGCAACCAACAACACAGTACTAAAGATGCACTACATACCATTAATATCGCGATTAAAAACCCCAATTTAGATGGCTTATTAATGCAAGATATTCCTCTGCTCAATGAAGATGCCATCGTCTGCTCCCGTTTAAAGCGCGGAGATAACATTATGGTCCCGATGCCATCAACGATTATTCAGTTGGGAGATTTACTGCATATTGTCGGTTCAAAAGAAGATCTCAATAAAGTACGGCTAGTACTTGGTGAAGAGGTCGATGCTTCACTTTCAACATCAACAAATTTGCTGCAATCAGTGCGGGTCGTTGTCACGAATGATTCTGTACTCAGTAAGCGTTTAAAAGATTTGGATCTGAAAAGAAAATACGATGTTGTAGTGACTCGATTGAATCGCGCAGGTATCGAACTTATTCCAAGCAATAATAGTATGTTGCAATTCGGGGATATTCTTAATGTTGTTGGACGCCCAGAATCTATTGAAGCCATTACAGTCCTGTTAGGTAATGCTCGTCAGAAATTAGAACAAGTTCAAATGCTCCCTGTATTTATTGGTATCGGCTTAGGGGTTTTACTTGGCTCTATTCCTATTTTTATTCCCGGTATTCCTGTAGCACTTAAACTGGGGTTGGCAGGAGGTCCCCTTGTTGTTGCCTTAATTTTAGGGCGTATTGGTACCTTGGGTAAACTCTATTGGTTTATGCCTCCAAGTGCGAACTTAGCATTGCGAGAACTGGGTATTGTCATGTTTCTTGCGGTGGTAGGGTTAAACTCTGGCGGTGAATTTGTTGAAACATTAATTAATGGTCAAGGCTTGAGTTGGATTGGTTATGGTATTTTAATTACGTTATTACCGTTATTCATTGTCGGTGTGATCGCCAGAGTCTTCTTTAAACTTAATTATTTAAGCCTCTGCGGAATGTTAGCTGGCTCTATGACCGATCCCCCTGCATTAGCCTTCGCAAACTCAATTCATAGCTCAAGTGGGGCTGCCGCGCTTTCCTATGCCACAGTTTACCCTTTAGCGATGTTTTTACGCATCATAACACCACAATTAATGGCACTTATTATATGGACTTTGTAGTAAAAATAATAAATATATTAAATAGTTGAACCAAATTTGTTATCAAAATCCACATTTGGCTTAGCAGAGGGATAATTAAGGCAATGAATGACTCCTATTTAAGCCATAGATTTTATAAATATCTGTTTTAATAGTTCTCGTGCTAAGAAATTTAGATTGAGACGGATTGCTAAATTTTTAGTAATCAATTTCTTTCCGTCAAACTTATGCTCAAAAGTCCTCGTTATTGTCTTTGCCCCTTCTTCTCG
>JAEYFY010000078.1 GCA_023454395.1 Pseudomonadota bacterium | reverse complement strand
TTAGCGTGTAAATTGTACTATTTCCTGACTATAAGGGTTAAAGTATGTTCTCATCATTTAATGTTTTGATAATATTAAGAGGTTTCTTCAGATTGAAGAAATGGTTTAATATTGATTCTGAACTCGCCTTCTTCTTCCCTGAAAAATAATCCTTTTTTATATCCATCCAAAATAATTTAATACTCTTTTCCATTTAATTTTAATGGAGAGATTGTTTTATTTATTCTAATTTTATTATTTAATTTATATTAAAGGTATTATCATGGCTAAAAGAATCGTAGAACCATTCCGTATTAAAATGGTGGAGAAAATCCGTGTTCCTTCAAGAGAAGAACGTGAAGCTGCATTAAAAGAAGCAGGATATAACCCATTCTTATTACCAAGTCATGCTGTTTATATTGATTTATTAACAGACTCTGGTACTAACGCAATGAGTGATCACCAATGGGCAGCAATGATAACAGGTGATGAAGCTTATGCAGGCTCAAGAAACTATTATGATTTAAAAGATAAAGCCAAAGAGTTATTTAATTACGATTATATTATTCCTGCTCACCAAGGTCGTGGTGCTGAAAATATTCTTTTCCCAGTATTATTAAAATATAAACAAAAAGATGGAAAAGCGAAAAATCCTGTATTTATTTCTAACTTCCATTTTGACACAACAGCAGCACACGTTGAATTAAATGGCTGTAAAGCAATTAATATTGTTACTGAAAAAGCGTTTGATTCAGAAACCTATGATGATTGGAAAGGCAATTTTGATATTGCTAAATTAAAAGAAAATATTGCCAAATATGGTGCTGATAACGTTGTTGCTATTGTTTCGACAGTGACCTGTAATAGTGCTGGTGGCCAGCCTGTTTCAATGGATAATTTAAGAGAAGTTTACGAAATCGCAAAACAACACGGTATTTTTGTTGTTATGGACTCAGCGCGTTATTGTGAAAATGCGTATTTCATTAAACAGCGTGATCCTAAATATAAAAATGCGACTATCAAAGAAGTTATTTTAGATATGTATAAATATGCTGATGCATTAACAATGTCAGCGAAGAAAGATCCATTGTTAAATATCGGTGGTTTAGTCTCAATTCGTGATAATGAAGAAGTGTTTACATTAGCAAGACAGCGCTGTGTCCCAATGGAAGGCTTTGTTACCTATGGTGGCTTAGCGGGTCGTGATATGGCAGCAATGGTACAAGGTTTAGAGGAAGGTACTGAAGAAGAGTATCTACACTATCGTATTGGTCAGGTTCAATATCTGGGGGATCGTCTACGTGAAGCGGGCATTCCAATTCAATATCCTACTGGTGGACATGCTGTTTTCGTTGACTGTAAAAAACTAGTACCGCATATCCCTGGTGATCAATTCCCAGCTCAAGCTGTAATTAACGCACTTTACTTAGAGTCAGGTGTGCGTGCTGTTGAAATTGGTTCGTTCTTATTGGGTCGTGATCCTGCAACGGGAGAACAAAAACACGCAGATATGGAATTTATGCGTTTAACCATTGCGCGTCGTGTCTATACCAATGACCATATGGATTATATTGCTGACGCACTTATCGGCTTAAAAGAGAAGTTTAAAACGCTTAAAGGTCTTGAGTTCGAATATGAACCTCCTGTATTAAGACACTTTACTGCGAGATTAAAACCTATCAAATAAATAATACTCCACAATAATAATGGCTCTCGTGCAATGCGAGAGCTATATCCTTATTTCAGTAAGGACTAAAAAATGGAAAATAAGTCGGTAAATAAAGAACCCTCAATTATTGTAGGGGGATTTGTGTTGGGCGGCGCAATGATTGGTGCGGGAATGTTTAGCCTACCAACAATCATGTCTGGCGCTTGGTTTATTAATTCACTCTTTATATTATTTATTGTCTGTTTCTTTATGTTTCATTCTGGAATTTATATTCTTGAATGTATATCGAAATATGGCGCAGGAACAAACTACTTTCATATATCGAAAGAGTTATTACCTAAATGGGCGTGTTATCTCGCGAATGCCTCCTTGATATTTGTATTGTATATATTAATTTATGCTTATATCTCTGCCGCGGGTTCTATTATTTATGAAGCGTCATCATTATATGGCATTAACCTAAATCTTAGAGTGATATTCTTTGTATTTACTATAGTACTAGGGGCAACAATATGGTGGGGAGGTGCTTGTGCTAGCCGCTTAACCTCAATATTTTTATTTATTAAGATTGTTCTATTCGTATTAGCATTCTCAGGATTATTCTTCAAAGCGAGAGGCGATTTATTATTTACGGCTACCTTTGAAGGCAAAAGCCAATTATATCTTTATCCCTTTATTTTTATCATCATTCCTTATGCTATAACCTCTTTTGGTTATCATGGTAATGTTTGTAGCCTTTATAAGCTTTATCATGAAAATGAAAGAAAGGTCGTGAAAAGCTGTATTATTGGTTGTGTGTTAGCGCTAGTGATTTATTTACTTTGGATGATTGGTACCATGGGGAATTTACCTCGTGAGCAATTTATTACTATTATCCAAAAGGGCGGTAACTTAGATGCCTTTATTGATTCGTTATACACTGTATTAAATAGTAAATATATTGAAGGCTTTTTACTATGGTTTTCTATTAGTGCCGTATTCTGCTCATTTTTAGGGGTCGCGATTGGTCTATTCGACTATATTTTGGCATCACTAAAATTTGAAGATAACAAAACAGGGCGCTTAAAATCTGGCGTTTTATGCTTCACTCCGCCTTTACTATTATGTTTACTTTTCCCTAATGGTTTCTTAATTGCAATTGCTTATGCAGGAACCGCGGCATGTGTGTGGGCAATTATTTGTCCTGCGGTTATGGCGCTGAAAGCACGCGAGAAATTTCCAAACTCAGGCTTTAAAGTATGGGGCGGAAAAGGCTTAATTTATGCAGTTATCGCTTTTGGTGCAGTCGGGATCATTTGCCAAACATTAGCACAGTTCGGTTTCTTACCTATTTATCGTTAACTAATCGAGTTATCGTTAATTAATGAGATAATCAAAGGAAAGAAAACCAGAGTAGCGCTATTGGATATACGTTATAATAACGTTAAGTTGTTATAATAACTGGACTATTCAATAGGTTGTCTATAATGGATAAAAAAAAGCTACATATTGCAGCGGGTATTATTTGTGATCAACACAATAATGTCTTTATCACCCAACGCCCTTTAAAATCGCATATGGGGGGATTTTGGGAATTTCCGGGAGGAAAGTTAGAAGATAAAGAGACCCCAGAGCAGGCGTTAATCCGTGAGCTACAAGAAGAAATTGGTATTGATGTAACGCAATGCTCCCTTTTTGAAACGGTAGAGCATGATTTTCCAGATAGACACATTACTTTATCCTTTTTCTTAGTTACTCAATGGGATAATGATCCTTATGGTAAAGAGGGGCAAGAATTCAAGTGGATATCTATTGGCGCGTTAAATGCTGATGATTTTCCGCCTGCTAACCGCACCATTGTGGCGTTATTGCAAAAATAAGCACAAGTAGCGTCCGTACTAAGTAAGCGTTTATAAATCAATTAGCCACTCGATTGAGTGGCTAATTTTTATGTTCAGGACTGGAAAATTAAAAGTCTTTAGGCTCTTGTTGCGGCGTTTCACTCCAATCATCGCTGTCATTAATATCACTTTGGCTTGGAATGCGTTTTGATTCATCCGCCCATTCGCCTAAATCAATAAGTTGGCAACGTTTGCTACAAAAAGGACGATAAGGGCTACTTTCATTCCAAACAACTTCTGTTTGACAGGTTGGGCATTTTACAACTAATTCTTCGCTCATTATCTCTCCTAGATTTCGTTGGTGCGATTTATGCTCATATCAATAAACATAATGTTAGCAACAAGCAATCTCAAAAGGTAGCTCTAGAGGCACTGTTCCATTTTCACTATCAAGTGGTAAAAAGCGGATCGCATAGCGATTTTTATGCCCGGAGACTTGGGGATAGATTTGGTGATCAATAGCTATCTTAAGACGTAGCAATTCGCCTTCTTCAGCGCTGTCTTGATAAAAACCACGGTGACTGAGAGCAGGCTTGAATGTATCTGATTGGCGAATAAGCATGAGTAAACTATTTAATGCATTTTGTAATGGCAATAAACCCGCCAGCCAGCTTTGCAATCTTTCATCACGGGTTGATTGAGGTAAGCTTAACCACAAATGTAATGCTGGTACATCAAAGTTACAGCATCCACCAGGAATACTTAGGCGCTGTTTAACTAAACTGATCACTTTATCTTGTTTTAAATGCTGACCAATGCGAGGTGCTTTACTTAACACAGCTGCATTTTCAGCTAATTCATCAATAATTTGAGTGACAATCGCTTTATCAACATTAGGAAATGAAAGCCATTGCTGTAATTTTTTTTGTCTTTTTTCTAATTCTTTAAGTAATTCAGCACGGATTTCGCCACGATCAAGTACTTCAATAAATTCCGATATCGCACGGAAAAACGAAAGTGCCGTGGGTAATGAATCAATTGCACTAAAACTGTTAATCTGAATCAATGAGTTTTCAATTCTAAGCCATGAACGCATTTTTTCATTGAGGGGATGTTCGAAGATGATTGTTGTGATGTCATCACTCATGGCAATTGTCCTGTAACGCTTGTTGAGCTAATTCTAAG
>JAEYFY010000049.1 GCA_023454395.1 Pseudomonadota bacterium | reverse complement strand
TTTTGACAGCGGGTTTTTCTTTTTTTCTCTCTCTCATAATTGTTTAAAAAAGGATTGTTCTCAATGTCCAGCAATAGCCTCACCCCGTGCAATGTGCTTTGGTATAACCAATTAGGTATGAATGACGTTGATCGTGTTGGTGGGAAAAATGCTTCCCTCGGTGAAATGATCACAAACCTAGCGGAACTGGGTGTTTCTGTTCCTAATGGGTTTGCTACCACAGCGCAAGCGTTTAATGATTTTCTGGAACAGAGCGGTATCAATCAGCGTATTTATGAATTACTTGATAGCGTTGATGTTGATGATGTCAATCAACTGGCTCAAGCAGGTAATCAAATTCGCCAGTGGGTAATTGATACACCTTTTACGCCTCAGTTTGAAAAAGATATTCGCGATGCTTATCTCACATTAAGTGAAGGTGAATCTGAAGCTTCATTTGCCGTTCGTTCATCTGCGACTGCAGAAGATATGCCTGATGCTTCTTTTGCAGGTCAACAAGAGACGTTTTTAAACGTTCAAGGTATTGATGCCATACTCGTTGCAATCAAACATGTATTTGCCTCGTTATTTAACGATCGAGCAATCTCTTATCGTGTTCACCAAGGTTATGATCACCGTGGTGTTGCATTATCTGCGGGTGTTCAACGTATGGTGCGTTCTGATCTTGCTTCTTCAGGTGTGATGTTTACCATCGATACTGAATCTGGCTTTGATCAAGTTGTCTTTATTACATCAGCTTATGGTTTAGGTGAAATGGTAGTACAGGGTGCGGTTAACCCAGATGAATTCTATGTACACAAGCCAACTTTAGCAAAAGGTCTACCTTCTATTGTTCGTCGTAATCTTGGCTCTAAAAAGATCCAAATGGTTTACGCAGACAGTGTTGAACATGGTAAACAAGTTCGTATCGAAGATACACCAGAGTTACTGCGCAATCGTTTCTCTTTGACTGATCATGAAGTTCAAGAGTTGGCTAAACAAGCGGTATTGATTGAACATCACTATGGTCGTCCAATGGATATCGAATGGGCTAAAGATGGGCATAATGGTCGTTTATATATTGTTCAGGCACGCCCAGAAACCGTTCGTTCTAACCAACAAGTTATGGAGCGCTATCAATTAAATGAAAGTGGCTCTGTTATCATCGAAGGCCGTGCTATTGGTCATCGTATTGGTACAGGTGTCGTTAAAGTTATTCATAACTTAAATGAGATGGATAGAATTGAAGCGGGTGATGTGCTGGTTACTGACATGACAGACCCTGATTGGGAACCTATCATGAAAAAAGCCTCTGCGATTGTGACTAACCGTGGTGGTAGAACATGCCATGCTGCAATTATTGCTCGTGAATTAGGTATTCCCGCTGTGGTGGGTTGTGGTGATGCAACAGAATGTATTACTGAAGGCCAAGTTGTTACCGTTTCTTGTGCTGAAGGTGATACAGGATTTGTTTACGATGGCAAACTGGATTTTTCTATTCAAAGCTCCGCAATCGATAACATGCCTGAATTAGGGCTTAAAATCATGATGAACGTCGGTAATCCTGATCGTGCATTCGATTTTGCTGGCTTACCAAATGATGGTGTTGGTCTTGCGCGTTTAGAATTTATTATTAACCGCATGATTGGTGTGCATCCTCGTGCATTATTAGAATATGACGACCAAACTGAAGCATTGAAAGCTGAAATCAATGAAATGATGGCAGGCTATGAATCTCCAGTAGAGTATTACATCAGTAAATTAACGGAAGGAATTGCAACATTAGCTGCGGCATTCTGGCCTAAACGCGTTATTGTTCGTTTATCTGACTTTAAATCTAACGAATACGCCAACTTAGTGGGTGGCGATCGTTATGAGCCAGACGAAGAGAACCCAATGTTAGGATTCCGTGGTGCGGGTCGTTATGTTTCTGACGATTTCCGCCGCTGCTTCTCTCTTGAGTGTGAAGCGGTAAAACGTGTTCGTAATGATATGGGCTTAGAGAATGTTGAAGTCATGATCCCATTTGTTCGTACTGTACGCCAAGCTGAAGAGGTGATTGACGAATTAGCGGCAAACGGTTTGAAACGAGGTGAGAATGGCTTAAAAGTCATTATGATGTGTGAAATTCCATCAAATGCCTTATTAGCGGATAAATTCTTAGAACACTTTGATGGTTTTTCTATCGGCTCTAACGACATGACTCAATTAACATTAGGTCTTGACCGCGATTCTGGTGTGGTTTCTGCTCTGTTTGATGAACGCAATGATGCAGTGAAAGCATTATTATCAATGGCAATCCAAGCCGCAAAACGTAATGGAAAATATGTGGGTATTTGTGGTCAAGGACCTTCTGATCATGAAGATTTCGCACAATGGCTAATGGAAGAAGGAATTGATAGTTTATCGTTAAACCCAGATACCGTAATTAAGACTTGGGTGAAATTAGCACAATAGAATTAATATCATCGTTATAAATAAAAAGCTCACAATATTATGTGAGCTTTTTTTATACAATTATTAAATAATAGGCAAAAAAAAAGCCTATCATGGGCTGACAGGCAAAGACTACACACAGCAATATTTTATATTCTTTAATCCCGCCAATTAATCTATTAATATGAACGGCGAAATTATTAATTCGATGAAACATTTGTTTCGTTGATATTTATATTAAGAGAAATGCGTTAATTATGCTCTAAGAATTATCTCAATAAAAAGAATAATGGTTTATTTAAAATTGAATATAACTTGCTGGTAACAAACAGGTTTAAAAAAATGTAATTTGTTTCAAGATGTAAGTTTTAATATAGAAATATAATGGTTTATTCCTAAATTGATAATCTTTATTAAACTTTACTCTGTTATTTTTAGAGCATGTAAGTAGCTACACTTACATGCTCCATTATTATTTATTCTTTTTCAATAAAGTTTTTATTCATAAATTCTACTGTTTCAGTTAAATCAGGACTAGGTTTTGGTACTTCATTAATCCATGCATTTAATAAACTATGAGCAACAGCAAGAACAACAGGACCAATAAATAAACCAATCATACCTAATGTTAAAATTCCACCAATAACACCTGTGAGAATTAATACCATAGGCAAATCTGCACCCATCTTGATTAAATAAGGGCGTAATACACCATCCATTGTTGCAACAGCACCACCCCAAATCACCATAACAATGCCCCAAGTGGTATCACCCGTCCAAAATAGCCATAAAATTGAAGGGATCAAAACTAATAAAGGACCTATTTGAGCAAGGCAGCAAATAAACATAACGACGGTTAATACCGTAGCATAAGGTACGCCAGATACAGCAAGACCAACACCGCCAACAATAGCCTGAATTAAGGCGGTTAAAACCACACCTAATGCAACAGCGCGAATAGACATAGAGGCAAGTAAGATTGCGGCATCACCACGTTGACCAGCTAAGCGAATAGCAAAATGACGCAACCAAGATACGACATTTTCACCTTGTAAAAACAGTAAGCCTGAAAATAACAACATCACACCCAAATGTAGGGCAAATCGACCAATATTTAAGGCTTGAGCAAAAAACCAGTTTGCAGCTTGCCCAACATAAGGTTGGATTTTTGAGATTAACGCATTCCCCCCTGAAACCAGAATAGAGTGCCATGTATCATAAAGCTTGCTCCCTATCATAGGGATATCGTTAAGCCATAATAATTGAGGAGGCTGAATATTCGAAGGTGATTTCGCTAATTCAATTAAGGGGGCGCTATTATCAATAACGCTACTAATTAATAAGATAATAGGGATAACGAAGATCAGTAATATCAAAATCATCATTATCATGGTTGATAGCCAACGATATTTTACTCGTTTTTCAATAATAAGAAGTAAAGGCCACGTTGCTACAACAATCATTCCAGCCCAAATGAAACCCACAATAAAGGGATTTAAGATCCAAAAACTGGCGATAATAAAAAAAGAAATAAAAAGAACAGTGAATAAAATTTTGGGTATATCTGTATGGATCTGCGGTTTTTCCATGGTTTTAAATCCCTACACGAATAAAAATGCTAGAAGCAGATGAATAAACATTGCAAATATCACGTTGTTTATATCACTACGCAATTTGCCAGAATTGTATGATAAGGTGAA
>JAEYFY010000430.1 GCA_023454395.1 Pseudomonadota bacterium | reverse complement strand
TCTCTGCATAGAGATTTAAGCTTAATGACTTCAATAGTTGGAGCCGTATGCTCCTAGCGCTATACTAGGAAGTTATTCAAACAATATATGTAAGCGAAACTATGCCCGTTATATCAATCTCTATCGTCGCTGTCTGCGCTTATTTACTCAGTCTGGTGCTGTTTTTGCCCGGTCTGTTACGAAAAGAGCAGAATGGATACCGCGGATTAGCTCTACTATTTGCGGTAATTGCACTTATTGCACACGCCATTTCATTAAAATTTTTAATTTTCCGCCCCCACAGCGGACAGAATCTTTCACTCACCAATCTAGGTGCGATTGTGAGCCTGATGGTCTGCGTTATCATGACGATTGTGGCTTCTCGTGGCCGTGCATGGTTCTTACTGCCTATTGTTTATTGTTTCGCAATAGTCAATCTTATTATTGCCGCGCTGATGCCGGGTGAATTTGTTACACATCTTGAAAGCAGCACATCGCTCTTTATTCATATTGGGCTGGCTTTATTAAGCTATGCCACACTGTTAATTGCCGCTTTATATGCATTACAAGTTAGTTGGCTCGACTATCAGCTAAAAAATAAGAAGCTAAAATTCTCACCACAAATGCCACCATTAATGTCAATTGAGCGTAAAATGTTTCATATCACACAAGTGGGTGTGGTATTGCTGACACTGACCTTATGTACAGGGTTGGTTTATATGGATAATATTTTTGGTAAAGAGAATATTCACAAATCTATTTTCTCTATCATAGCTTGGTTTGTTTACGTCATTTTATTATGGGGACATTACCGAGAAGGATGGAGAGGAAAGAAAGTCATTATCTTTAATTTAATTGGCGCTATTATTTTAACATTAGCTTTTTTTGGTAATCGTTTATTACAAGAGTTAGTGCTTAATTAATTTTCTATTTTAGGGTAGCAAAAGGATCTCAATTTTGGAGCATGTGTCAACATCTACGCTCATTATCATACTTATATGTATGATTATTGCCTCGGCTTATTTCTCAGGTACTGAAACCAGTATGATGACGATTAATCGTTATCGTCTTCGCCACGCATCGAAGCAAGGAAATAAAGCGGCAAAACGTGTAGAAAAATTACTGCAACGTCCTGATAGGCTTATCAGTTTAGTATTAATTGGTAATAATTTGATTAATATTGTGGCATCTGCCTTAGCAACCATCGTCGGTATGCGTTTGTATGGTAACGCGGGTGTCGCTATTGCGACAGGTGTATTGACCTTCATTATTCTAATTTTTGCTGAAGTACTCCCAAAATCTATTGCTGCACTTTATCCTGAGCGTATCGCTTATCCAAGTAGCATTCTTTTACTACCTTTGCAAATACTGATGCTCCCTGTTGTCTGGTTTTTTAATAAAATAACCCTCATATTGATGCGTATTTTCGGTATAAAATCGCCAGTAATACAAGGGAATGCAGTCTCAAAAGAAGAATTAAGAACTATCGTTAATGAATCTAAATCAAAGCTTTCGCAAAGAAATCAGAATATGTTGCTGTCGATTTTAGATTTAGAAAAAGTGACGATTGGCGATATTATGGTGCCAAGAAATGAAATTTTTGGTATCGATGTCAATGACGAATGGAAATCTATCGTAAGACAATTAACCCATTCTCCACACGGTCGCATAGTGCTTTATCGTGATACTCTCGACGATGCAATTGGTATGTTGCGAGTACGAGAAGCTTACCGCTTAATGACAGAGAAAAAAGAATTCACCAAGCAAATTCTGATGAAAGCTGCTGATAAAATCTACTTTATTCCAGAAAGCACCCCATTAAACCTACAACTCGTCAACTTCCAACGGAATAATGAAAAAGCGGGTGTTGTAGTTGATGAATATGGTGAAATTCAAGGTTTAGTGACCGTTGAAGATATTCTTGAAGAGATTGTTGGTGACTTTACTACCTCGATGTCTCCATCTTTAGCTGAAGAAGTTATTCCTCAAAAAGACGGTTCATTATTAGTCGATGGCACAACAAATATTCGAGATATCAATAAAGCTTTTGGTTGGAATTTACCTGAAGATGAAGCTCGAACAATCAACGGTGTCATTATTGAAGAGTTGGGAGACTTACCTGTTGTAGGTCATAAAATAAAAGTGAATGACTACGAATTTGAAATACTTGAAGTTCAGGATAATGTCATTAAAAAGGCGTTAATTCGCCACCTTTCAATCCCACATCATTAGTGAATACAAAATAAGCGCCTTCTAAGGCGCTTATTTTTTGCTGTTTATCCTAGTTCAAATCGTAATTTGCTATTACGAAAATCAAACTCTCTGGCGGGTTTCATATAGAAAGGTTCTATCGCTTGCTCTTGTATTAATTTTGCAGGCTTTAATTGTTGATAATCAGAATAAAAACCATGATTTTTAACCCACATAACTAAGTTTAATGCAGGCTGATAAGAATAATCAGCACCATATTCTTCACGCCGACAAATAAAACACGCAGTTTCTCCTTTATTTAAAGTAAGAGAAAGGGACTTGCGCGGAAAATTAGTAATAAGCGCCTCCTCACCGTTTATGGCTTCAATATTAAAATGGTGAGGCGCTAAGCTGCGAATATTTTCATATTTTAACTGTGAATTATCGCCGCTATAACTGTTTGTTTTAATTTCATCTTGTTGAAAATACCAACGATATTGCTCTTCTTCTTTTTCTTTATAAAGATAATCACCACTTATTTTTATTATGGTGTTGGTTTGTGGCTTGGTGATTTTGGCAAATAATTCAGTATTGAGTTCAGACGATAGTAATAACAAATCAGGCTTGATAATAAGCTCTGGTTCGCACTGAGTGCGTTTAACATACTTTTTGTGGACTCGTTCCAAGTAACGATGTTCAAGTGCTTTAGAACGTCCTTGATAGAAAAAGGCATCTTTAGGAAATTGGGTACGTAATGTGCCTTTACCTACAAAATAAAATTCTCGAACAAAAAACTCTAACACTAATTTAGGTGATGAGAATTTGCGATTTTCCATAACAGAAGTGTACTCCGTGTATTAAGCATAAATTTAATCCATTACTGTGCTAACAATATAAGAAGATAAGAAAATAAAACAATGGAGTAGAGAAAAGAAAAATAATAAAGGAGATAAGAATAAAAAAGAGACAATAAATCAGGATGCGAATTTCCTGATCTATTATCCCCTAATGTTACAAATTAGCTGTAGTCTAGATATCGCTTAGATATGCAGCTCTTTTAAAGTCTCTTCAGGCAGGGCTAATTCATCGTTATGATTAATGCCAATGCTATGAGATAAAATATCTCGTGCGATATCTTGTGCTTCTGTCAGTGAATGCATTTCATAAGTACCACATTGGTACACATTCAGCTCAGGGATATGGTTTTGATCTTTTACTTTCAAAACATCTTCCATTGCCGCTTTCCATGCATTAGCAACACGTTGCTCTTCAGGTTGCCCAATTAAGCTCATGTAGAAGCCTGTACGGCATCCCATTGGGGAAATATCAATTATCTCAACACCATGACCATTAAGATGGTTACGCATAAATCCAGCGAACAGATGCTCTAGAGTATGGATCCCTTTCTCAGGCATGGCTTTTTTATTTGGCACAGTAAAACGTAAATCAAATACCGTGATGGTATCACCTGATGGCGTTTTCATTGTTTTAGCAACGCGTACAGCAGGGGCTGACATACGTGTATGGTCAACAGTAAAGCTATCCAATAAAGGCATAAAAAACCTCCTAAGAAAAATTTAAATATTTTTAAGAAAAAATGAAACTTTCTGCAAGTAGCTCGGTCTTAGTAATGAATACGCGCAAATTGTTATCA
>JAEYFY010000400.1 GCA_023454395.1 Pseudomonadota bacterium | reverse complement strand
GACATTCAATATTTTAAACCGATCATCTCAGCAACATTAATGAAAAAACGTGATCACCATCGAAACGTTTCGCTAGTAAAACAAAAAAGAACCAAAAATAAGCAGTAGGAAGCTGAATCGATTTTTGCTATAAACAATTTGTGTGCTAATAGAATGTTTGACTATATGCCAGCAATCCTTTTCTGATATTTTCGGAGGGATGAAGAAAATAAGTACCCATTATTAGGAGTGTTTATGCAACTTGCAGAGCGGATTTCACAACTTAGCCAATATCTTGAAACTGGGCTTTATGAGCGACAGTCAGCTATCCGTCTTTGTCTGCTTGCAGCACTGAGTGGTGAGAGTGTTTTCTTACTTGGCCCTCCAGGTATTGCTAAAAGCTTAATAGCCAGAAGAATGAAAGAAGCCTTTAAAGAGGCTAAAGCTTTTGAATACCTAATGACGCGTTTTTCAACGCCCGAAGAAATTTTTGGCCCTTTATCTATTCAAGCCTTAAAAGATGAAGGTAAATATCAGCGTTTGGTTGACGGATATTTACCTGATGCTGAAGTTGTCTTTCTAGATGAAATATGGAAGGCAGGACCCGCTATTCTTAATACATTATTAACAGCGATTAATGAGCGTAAATTTAGAAATGGAGAAGCTGAAGTTGCTATTCCAATGCGTTTATTAGTATCAGCCTCTAATGAATTACCTGATTCAGACAGTAGTCTTGAAGCACTATATGACCGAATGCTTATTCGTATTTGGTTAACCAAAGTTCAGGATAAGAAAAACTTTCGTGCATTACTTATTAATAAAGAAGTAGGCTCTTTTCATATTCCAGAACATCTCAAAATTACCGCAGAAGAGTTTTCACGTTGGCAATCAGAATTAGAAAAGGTCACTTTAGATGACCATCTATTTGATTTAATTTATCAACTTCGTGAGTCTTTAGATAAAAGTGATGCTGCACCTTATGTTTCTGATAGACGTTGGAAAAAAGCGGTACGCCTTTTACAATCCAGTGCTTTTTTTAATGGCCGTAGTGTTATTTCACCATTAGATCTTATCTTATTAAAAGATTGCCTATGGCATGACCAAGCATCATTTGCATTATTAGATAAGTTATTGCAAAGCCTTTTAACAGAACAAGCCTACCACCAGCTCGAGTTGATTAGAAAAACAGAAAGTTTATGGGCTGAGTGGATGCAATCAACAAGAAGTAAGCAAGATCAACAGGCTTTTCGTTTTGAAAAACAAAGTGGAATGTTTGGGCGAAATGCACATTTTAGCCTATCAGATAAAATGCAGGCTGATAAATTTACCCTGTTTTTACACATCCCTCTGCATATCCATAGTATCCAAGTTAACTTTATTACTCTCGAGAAAAAAGCATTAGAAAACTTTTTGGCCAAGGGGGATGAGTTACTAGCACGTTTAAATGGTATTGGTTTCCCTCAATCAATTAATGCACAAATACGCCAAGATGGCGTATTAGAAATTTTGGATGTGAGTCGTCGAACAACATCTCTTTATCAACAAAAAGAGACAGCGCCTGCTGCTCCTATTGGCGATAACAAAGAGTGGCAAGATAAGTTAAAAGATCTGACTCAAGAAATTTATGGTGAGCAGGAAAAATTTAATCATCATCAACCAAATTTATTTATTGATAATGATTGGCTTATTTCCATCGAACAAAGTTTTGTTCAGCTTAATGAAAAATTATCGCAATTAAAAAGCCAAATAAAGTAGTGATATTATGCTGACACTTTCAACATTAGATATGCTTTTAGCCATAAATGAAGGACAGCTTATTGAAGAAGTTATTATTGCTGTGCTTGCATCCCCTCAATTAGCGGTATTTTTTGAAAAGCACCCAAGGCTCAAAAAAGCCTTACTGAAAGATATCCATCAATGGAAAAAAAGCTTACAACAAAGAGTAAAAGAGACATTAGTCCCTACAATGATTGCTGATGAGTTTGCGCTTTATCAACAGACCCAATCATTTGGTAACGCCATATTTAATCAGCAAGTAGAACAAATACTGGCTGAATTAAACAAGCTAGACTCCTCTTTTACTGACGAAGCATTGCAATTGGTTAAAACCAATAAGCCTTTTTCACCCGCTCAACAAGCTTTGTTTATTCAACACTGGCGGGTAAGTTTAATTTTCCAAGTCACTGCATTACACAAAGCCCTATTTGACCAAGAACAAGAGCAACTTCTTGCAGAGCTTCAGGAACGTTTAGCGCTAAGTGGAAGCTTAAGTAATACATTTTCAGAAAATGAGCGGGCTGCTGGGCGTTTATGGGATATGAGTAAAGGCGTTTTAACAAAAACCCCCTTTGATGAGAAAATTATTCAACGTTATAGCGACTTTCTCGATCAACAACCTGAATTGCATAAACTCGCAAGTTTGCTAGGTCGTAGTAAAACAGCGAAATCACTGCCTGAAGAGAGTGTTATTTTTGAACCAGTAACTATTGTTGAGAAAGCACCAGATACAACACCAGAGCAAGTCAATGGTATAGGGCTTAGTGATGATATCTTACGCTTACTTCCGACAGAGCTAGCCTTGTTAGGTATTAATGAAATCGAATATGAGTTTTATCGCAAGCTGGTGGAAAAACAGCTTAATACTTATCGATTACAAGGAGATAATTGGCAAGAACGTACTGTATTGCGTCCAGTAACCCATCATCATGATGAAGAAAGACCAAGAGGACCTTTTATTGTATGTATTGATACATCAGGTTCGATGGGAGGATTTAACGAACAGTGTGCTAAAGCTTTTGGATTAGCATTGATGAAAATAGCGCTAGCTGATAATCGTTCATGCCATGTGATGTTATTTTCTACTGAAACGGTACATTATCAATTGTCATCACCCAATGGGCTGCAAGATCTTATCAAGTTTTTGAATCAGTCATTTAGAGGAGGCACGGACTTAAGTGCTTGTTTAGATAATGTCGCAGAAAAACTAAATAGCCCAGCATGGAAAGATGCTGATGCTGTTGTTATTTCTGACTTTGTCGCCCAAAGGTTACCCGAAAACCTAATCAACAAAATCA
>JAEYFY010000361.1 GCA_023454395.1 Pseudomonadota bacterium | reverse complement strand
GTAATGAGCTTTTACCCCACGCATTTTCACCCACTAAGACTGTATTCATATCAAGAGGTAATGAAAGACGATTAAGTCCACGGAATCCAACTATTTCCACTCTTTCTAAATACATAAATTCCCTCGTCAGTTGCGACTAAGCTATGGTTTTATTTTATTCTTCCTATCTTCACTTTATGCTTAATCAGCAATAATTTCACTTAATGTGTATTTTCATTAAATCACAGTTCAAGATAGCCGTAATAAAATTTACTCAACTATTCGATATATACCCATTTTGTTCGCTTTTCAATCAATTAAAGCCTCTTACACCTAAACATGGTAGGCTCGTTAGCCTTAATAAATATTTTAGACTTATCTTAATTTCTGTATCCACAACATCATAAGTAAATGTTATAATCCAATTCACGTTATTAGTTTATTTTATAATTTAAGCACACTCAGTAAGGAATAGAAATGCTATCAGGATTATTAATTATCCTACTTCCGCTTTTTGTAGGGTATTTGATTAAGTTAAACAATCGCCCATTACTTCATCTGGCAAACCGCCTGCTTAGCGCGATGGTTTACGTTATCCTATTTCTAATGGGCGTTAGTTTAGCCATGCTAGATAATATTGGTGAAAACTTAGTCTCGATTCTTTCTTATGCTAGTGTTTTCTTTTTATGTACATTTGGTGCCAACTTACTGTTTTTATGGTTACTGGATAAAAAAGATCCTTGGCACGTCCCTGCGCATAAACAGTCCAAGCCCCCTTCACGCATAAAAATGGTACTTGAATCGCTGCAATTATGCGGTGTCGTTGTTGTGGGTTTCTTTGTCGGTTTAACAGGCTGGTCAATTTTCCATTATGCCTCTCATGCCAGCCAAGGCGCGCTTATCTTCTTACTTTGGTTAGTCGGGTTACAATTACGCAATAGCGGAATGAGTCCAAAGCAAATTCTTATCAACCGTCGAGGAACAACCATTGCCGTCGTGATGGGCGTTAGTGCGCTTGCTGGTGGTGCTTTAGCAGCTTACTTACTAGGATTACCGATGAAAATGGGATTAGCGATTGCATCAGGTTATGGTTGGTATTCATTATCGGGTATTGTGCTCACTGATGCATTTGGCCCTGTTATTGGTAGTACTGCATTTTTCAATGACTTAATGCGTGAATTAGCGGCAATTATGCTTATTCCTATTATTGTTAATCGTTATAGAAATACGGCGTTAGGGATTTGTGGTTCAACATCTATGGACTTTACCTTGCCTGTTTTACAACGCAGTGGCGGTGTTGCCATTGTGCCAGCAGCGATTGTGCATGGATTCGTGTTAAGTTTAATCACACCAATCTTGATGGCGTTCTTTACTTCATAGAAAAATCAGTAACAATAGAACGATAACGTTCTCTTTTTACAATGGATTAGCCATGAATCAACAGCGTGTATTAGTACTTGGTGCCAGTGGGCATATTGGTCAAAATCTTATTCCAGCTCTGATAAAACAAGGTCATCAGGTCACTGCCGGCGCTCGTAGAATTGACTGGATGATGTCTCAAGGTTGGGAAAATACACGCTGTATCTTTGTCGATTTACATGATCCAGAAACCTTAAACAGTGTTATGCACGATACTGATATCGTTTATTATCTTGTTCATAGTATGGGAGATGCGCATAATCTAATTGAACTAGAGCGTCAAGCTGCCATTAATGTTGTTGAAGCACTTGAAGGCTCCAACGTTCAACAAATTATCTTTTTAAGTGCCTTACAACATGAAGATCAACAATACTCTCCTCACCTTATTGCACGAAAACTGACAGGTGAAGTATTAAGAACCAGCTCCATCCCGGTAACAGAAATTCGTACCTCAATGATTGTCGGTCCTGGTTCAGCCGCTTTTGAAATTATGCGTGATATGGTTTATAACCTCCCCATTCTTACGCCACCTCGCTGGGTTCGGTCAAAATCCTCCCCTATTGCCTTAAAAAATTTAATTCACTATTTAACGGAAATTATTCATCACCCTACACATCAGCACCGGATTTTTGATGCAGGTGGCCCTGAATACATCAGCTATCAAACACTTTTTGAGCGCTTTATTAAAATTTCGGGTAAAAAGCGGATGCTAATTCCCATCCCAATGCCAGCGAGTTTAATTTCGGCAGGATTTATCAGTATGATAACGTCTGTGCCCACCTCGATTGCCAAAGAACTGATCCAAGGGCTGAAATATGATCTTCCTGCCAACGATGAGCGATTACGTAAACTGATCCCTCAGTCTCTAATTAAATTTGATGATGCGGTAAAAGAAACACTCGCTGATGAAGAGGCCGCGTTAGATAACCAAGATTGGGGTTACTCTTCGGCGGTTCGTAGTCGCTGGAAACCCGGCTATGGCTATTACCCTAAAAATGCGGGTTGCACAGTATCCACACCTGCAAGCGCGGCATCCCTTTGGCATACAGTGCAACAAATCGGCGGTGAACAAGGGTATTTCTATGGTAACGCCTTATGGAAAACACGCGCCATTATGGATGATATTGCAGGGAATAAAGTCACTTACGGACGACCTTCTCGAGAAACGTTAGAACTTGGCGATATGATTGATGGTTGGCGAGTGATTAAACTGGAGCCTGAAAAACAGCTCACACTGTTATTTGGAATGAAAGCGCCCGGTTTAGGCAGACTCTCTTTCACGATCCACGACAGTGGTCATCTTCGTTCAATAGATGTTCGTGCTTGGTGGCATCCTGCTGGATTTAGTGGATTACTTTATTGGTTTGCCATGATGCCTGCGCACTTATTTATTTTCAAAGGTATGGCTAAAACAATAAGTACTAACGCTTACAAATTGGATAAAAATTCACCTACCAGTGAAAAAAAATAGCTGAATTACCCATTTTTACGTAAAAAAACCACTTTATTATGCAGTTTTAGTTGCATAATTATTCTCACCGTTTTATTATTTGAACCAGTTAATGACTATTCAGAAAAAACGCATGAGTATTCAATTAAAAAACATAAATTGTTTCTACGGTTCGCACCAAGCACTCTATGATATTAATCTAGAATGCTCTGCTGGCGAAACAATGGTTCTATTAGGACCAAGTGGTGCAGGTAAAAGCTCCCTAATGAGAGTTCTTAATTTATTAGAAATGCCACGTTCAGGCGAATTAGAAATTGCGGGTCTGCATTTTGACTTTAGCCAACAGCCTAACGCAAAGGCAATTCGTTCATTACGCCAAAATGTGGGCATGGTATTTCAACAATATAATTTATGGCCACATTTAACGGTTCTTGATAATTTAATTGAGGCACCTTGCCGTGTATTAGGTTTATCAAAACCACAGGCCAAAGAAAAAGCAATGAAATTACTTGGACGTTTACGTTTAAGTGAATATGCAGAACGCTTCCCACTGCATTTATCAGGGGGACAGCAACAACGTGTTGCTATTGCTAGAGCCTTAATGATGGAGCCTCAAGTTCTCTTATTTGATGAACCAACGGCAGCTTTAGATCCTGAAATTACCGCTCAAGTTGTTGATATTATCAAAGAACTTTCTGAAACGGGTATTACACAAGTGATTGTGACCCACGAAGTTGAAATTGCACGCAAAGCCGCGAGCAAAGTTGTATATATGGAAAACGGTCGTATTATAGAGCAAGGTGATAACTATCGTTTCACAGCTCCACAAACGGAAGCTTTTGCTAATTACTTGTCACACTAAATCAGGATCAGACAATGAAAAAAATATTATTTGCGGCACTTCTGACCAGTATTACACTTTCTGCAACTGCGGCTGAGAAAGAAACAATCCGTTTTGCAACGGAAGCAACGTATCCTCCATTTGAAATGATTGATGCAAATAATCAAATTGTGGGATTTGACGTTGATTTAGCAAATGCAATGTGTGCAAAAATTAATGCGGACTGTACCTTTACCAATCAATCATTTGATAGTTTAATTCCTAGCCTGAAATTCCGTCGTTTTGAAGCATTAATGGCAGGCATTGATATTACGCCAGAGCGTCAAAAACAAGTTGATTTCACTGATTCTTACTATGATAACTCAGCAGTATTTATCACAGTAACAGGTAAAATCTCTGATGTTGCGAGCCTAAAAGGTAAACAAATTGGTGTACAAAATGGGACAACCCATCAGAAATTCATCAATGAACAACACAAAGAGATGAAAACGGTTCCTTATGACAGTTATCAAAATGCGGTATTAGATCTGAAAAATGGTCGTATCGAAGCTATCTTTGGTGACACAGCTGTGGTTAATGAATGGCTGAAAAAGAATCCTGAATTAGGTATTGTAGGTGATAAAGTTGCAGATCCTAACTATTTTGGTACTGGTCTTGCGATTGCAGTAAGAAAAGGCAATGCTGATTTACAAGATAAATTAAATAAAGCATTAGCTGAAGTAAAAGCTGATGGCACCTATGATGTCATTTATAAAAAATGGTTTGAATAACGATATTTCAATAACAACAATAGTTTAATAGATGAATGAAATAACAACTCTAGCAGGTGCGGCCGTCACAACGGTCTCACTTGCTATTTCTGCTCTTATCATCGGATTAGTTCTTGCCATGCTGTTTACAGCTTGGGAATCCGCGAGATGGAAAGCCTTTGCTTTCTTAGGAACATGCTGGGTAACACTAATTAGAGGACTACCAGAAATGCTGGTGGTTCTTTTTGTCTATTATGGCACCTTACAAGGTGTCATGATGCTAATGGATGGTATTGAATTAGGTGCTTTCACCTTACAGATTGATTTTGGTGATACTGAATCTTTACCTTTCTATTGCGGTGTTATCGCCCTTTCACTTCTTTATGCTTCTTATGCTTCGCAAACTTTACGCGGTGCATTAAAAGCCGTACCAACAGGACAATGGGAAGCCGGCCAAGCATTAGGCATGGGTCGTATTACTATTTTCTTCCGCTTTATCATGCCTCAAATGTGGCGTCACGCTTTGCCGGGTTTAGGTAATCAGTGGTTAGTACTCTTGAAAGACACCGCGTTAGTCTCATTAATCAGCGTCAATGATTTAATGCTACAAACACAAAGTATCGCCAATAGAACTCAAGAGCCTTTTACTTGGTATAGCATTGTTGCTCTGATTTATTTAGCAATTACATTGGTCAGTCAATATATCCTGAAATGGCTAGAAATGAGAACGACCCGATTTGAACGGAGTGCCTCATAATGTGGGATTATATTGTTGATATATTACCGGGATTACCAACCAGCCTTTCTTTAACAATTGTGGCGCTATTGGTTGCATTTACTTTATCGGTATTAATGACCTTTATCTTGGCACTAAAAACACCGGTTATTAGCCAAATAGTAAAAGCTTATATTACCTTATTTACGGGTACACCATTATTGGTGCAGTTCTTCTTAATCTATTATGGTCCTGGGCAATTTCCTGCGTTGAAAAACTTCCCATTGATTTGGGAGTTATTATCAACACCTTGGTTTTGTGCCATGGTCACATTAGCATTAAATAGTGCGGCATATTCAACCTTACTTTTCTATGGTGCTGTAAGAGCTATCCCATCAGGGCAATGGCAATCTTGCCAAGCGCTAGGCATGTCTCCAATACAAACGGCAAGAGTGATATTACCTTACGCATTTAAGCGTGCGCTTTCATCATATTCAAACGAAGTGGTCTTAATATTCAAAAGTACCTCACTTGCCAGTACCATCACCTTACTTGAGTTAACAGGTTATAGCCGACAAGTTTTTGGTCAAAGTTATGATGTAATGGTTTTTGTTGCAGCAGGTATTATTTATCTGTGTATCAACGGAATATTAACTCTTTTAATGAGATTAATTGAGAAAAAAGCCTTAGAGTTTGAGCATCGTAATTAAAAACGTGTAAACCGAACTGTCGATATAAAAACACCCCATCAGGTTATCATTCTGGGGTGTTTTTTTATATTTGAATAAATAACAAATAATTGTTCTATTCTGGTGTAGCCTGTTTTTCTATTAACGCTTCTTTGTGGCTTACTCGATAAGCGTTCAACGCTAATAAACTGCCAAGTAACATCACAATAGCTAACGCTAATTTCGGTTGTACTGGTGAAGCCAACGCGGTTAAACCAAAGGCTGCACCACCAGCCATTTGAATAAAACCCACTAATGCAGAGGCAATACCTGCTGTTTTTGAATAAGGTTCAAGTGCATAACTTGTCGCGGGTCCCATAATAAAAGCAAGCCCCGCACAAGCACTTGCCACAGGAAGCATATAGATCAACCAATGATCCTGCATTGCGGCTGGAATAAGCAACAAGCTACCTAACAAGCTCACACAGCCTAATCCCATCAGTCCACTCCCTAAGATCAAACAAATAGGTCTGCCGGCACGGTGAATAACGCGGTTCGCATAAAAACTAACAAACATGATCCAAAAACCATTTACACCAAAAACAATAGAAAAAATCAGTGCTGATAATTTTGCATCATTCATCAATACAATTGGGGCGAATGACACATAGGTTAATGCCATCCCCATTGTCCCCGCATTCACTAAAGCAAAAGTCAAAAAGCGTTTACTGCATAAAATCTCAAGGTATGTTTTACCTAATTTTTGCTTTGATTGAGCGGTATTTTCAGGCTTTGTTTCTGGTAAAAAGCGGGTGATCAAAATCAACACAAGCACTGAATAGAAAATTAAGAACCCGAAAGGAGCACGCCATCCCCAATATTCTGCCAATAATCCACCTAATAATGGCGCCAATGCAGGGATAATATTTAACGTACCATTTAAAAAACCAAAAACACGGGCGGCTTCATTACCATTAAAACAGTCACGAACACAGGTAAAAGCGACAACAGAAGTACAGCACACAGCTGAAGCTTGTAATAATCGCGAGATAATAAAAAGCGTTGAGTCTGTCGAAATTGTTGCAATAACAGAACCCACAATATAGATAAGTATCCCCGCGATAGCGATAGGTTTACGACCAAACCTATCCACTAAAGGTCCCGATATAAGCTGCCCTACACCTAGGACTAAAATAAATAAAGCGATAGTTGATTGGATAAGGGATACACTACTTCCTAAATCTTGAGCAATCGTAGGTATCGTCGGTAAATAGAGATCGATCCCCAAAGGTCCCAATAACACCATCACTAATAACAACGCTTTTAAGTTCTGCATAAAATAGAATGCCCATCTAATAAAAAAGAAAACGCCCGATGTTATCCATCGAGCGTTAAATGCTTATTTATACTAACACTCAATTACTATTTTGTAATAAATATCTTAGTCATCTTGTAATACTAATAACGTAAGGACTTCATAGTGAGAAGTATGCGGAAACATATCAAACAATTGCACTCTATCTATCTGATAATGTGAAAGTTGCTGGATATCTTTTGCCATGGTTTGAGCATTACAACTTGAGTAAAGGATAAAGCGAGGTTTCATTTTATTTAGATAACCGCATAATGCCTCACCAATACCTCTTCTTGGTGGATTAACAAGCACTAATTCAGGAACAGACTCTTTTGCTAATGCATAACCTGTTGAATCTAACGCTTGAAACTCAACATGCTCTAGCCCTAATTCCTGAGCTGATAAACGTGCGCATTCAATAGCCTCTGGGCTAATTTCAATACCTGTTAATTGGGTTGATTTATCTGCACAATGCAACCCAAAGCCCCCTGAACCACAAAACATATCCCACAAATGCGTGATATTTAATTCTCTTACCCAACGACCTGCTGTGGCATAAAGTGATGAAGCCACCGCTGGATTAGTTTGAAAAAAGCCTCTTGGACGAATATGCAATGGAATTTGGTTAAATGATTCATCCAAAAACGTTTTTTCAGTCAGAATAATTTCTTGCTCGCCTTCCAAAATAGCCATATGAACAGGTTGAATATTCACGGAGATAACCGCTAATTGAGGAAATTGCGCTTGTAACCAAGGAAGTGCTTTGCGAAGTTGTTCTAGTTTTTTTTCTGAGCGCAAAACAAAGCGCAACATCATGGTGCTATTACTTCGACTCTCAGTTAATAAAATAAACTTGAGTTCACCGCGGCGACGTTCGATGTCGTAAGGTACTAACCCTGCTTTTGCAATAAATGTTTTTAAAACAGGAAACACGGGGGCAAAAGAAACTGGGTACAGTGGGCATTCACATAAATCGACAGCCATACCGTCTTTCGTTTTTAAGCCTAAGACAGGTCTTTCGACACTCCCACTGACGACCATTTTTGCTTTATTACGAAACTGCGCCTGTTGGCTTTCTACTGGCGCTAATTTATCAAAAGCATAATCTTCTGGAAGTAATGCTAATAAGCTGTGCTGTTTTTTCTTGATTTGTTCAGGATAAGCAAGAGAAAGCCACTCACAAGAATGACATTCACCCGCACTAAATCGTGCGCATTGCATAAGATTTTGTGACCGTTATGGAGATTAATATTAATGTACAGTATAGGAGGAGTCAGTTGATGCGCTATTTATCTCAACATCTTCTTCGTCTTCTTCGTTTTCACTTTCTTGCTTTTCGCCATACAAGAAACCATTATTAAAAATTTCCCTGACGACTTCAGCAGATTGCTCTTCTGCTTTTTGTAAGAATAGGTCAAATTGATTAAGTGAGATGCCCGCTGCAACTGGGAATGATTGGCAGAAGACTAATTTTGGTAAGTTCTCATCACTAATTTCTAGAAATGTTTTAATAAATAAAGAGCTTGCATTAATTTGGCTTAGATTTGCCATTAATGGCACTATGGCTGACGGTTTTAGCTCAGCGATAGCGGTAAATACAAGTACATCCTCAAGAATATCAATTTTGGCATCAAAAATACCACTGATATATTGAAGATGCGGTAAATGTAACGCCTGACAAGAGTCACATTCATAATAAGCAATCTGTAATTCATCAAGCCAAGACTTTAGCTGATCCAGATCGGTAGTCACAACAGCGTTCATTCAAATAACCTTTACGCGCAAAAAATAGAGTGCCTTTTGGCATTGACGCTATTTTGCCACTTTTTCTATCTTGAAGGCACTAATAAATAGAAAAACTAAGAAAATTAAGCCAATTTACACATTGTTTTTTCTTAGTTTCTAATACATTTTTGAGGGAAAACAGATAGCTATTCTCTGTTATTCTCTTTTTTCTTTTTACTATTTAGGGATTTATGGTCAATCCCTAAAAAAGTTAATCGATAAATAGCACGCCATACAATATGAATAGCGGGTGGGATCATGCAGATAACCCCTAAAACAACTAATGTTAATTGTCCTGTATATGTTCCTAGCCACTGCGGAGAGGTCATATATTGATTGATATAAAGATAAGCAATCACCAATAAAACAATCCCGATTATTTCAATGATGATAATGGGTTTTGGCATATCTGATAGTGATTTCATATCTCGATTTGAAGGCTTTTCCATGATTTCTCCGCTAAATTGCTGTGTTGCAGTCCTATCTCATTATCCAGCAAATTGGTATAATTTATCACACTAAAAGGCAATAACTGTTTTTGTTTAGCCTAATAAAAGGGCATAGTAACAACCAATAGAAACTATTATGCCTGAATTTTATTTCCTCAATAAGGAGTGTCGTATGTTTGTTGTCATTTTTGGTCGCCCTGGTTGTCCATACTGTGTTCGTGCAAAACAACTGGCTGAAACTTTGTCTGAAAAACGTGACGATTTCGATTTCCGCTATGTAGATATTCAAGCTGAAGGAATTACAAAAGCTGATTTATCTAAAACTGTCGGTAAACCTG